>JAAZLX010000084.1 GCA_012799095.1 Tissierellia bacterium | reverse complement strand
TCGGGACTGCCCCTCATCAGCTCGGTCAATCCGGCCGCTGCCATGGCAGCAGCTGTGCCGCATTCGGCCTGACATCCACCATCCGCCCCACTGATAGTCGCCTCCAATGCGACAATCTTTCCGATCGCTCCTGCAGTATACAATCCCGGCAAAAGCTCTTCTGTCTGCAGGTTCATCTTTTCCCGGGCTGATGACAATGCGGCCGGCAGGATACCGGAAGCGCCTGCAGTCGGCGCAGCCACGATTTTACCCATCGAGGCGTTGAGTTCAGATGTAGACAGAGCTTTGGCTACCGCACCCATCACAAACTCACCCATCAGAGGCTGATGTTTTCGATGTTGCCATGCTTTATGGGCGAACCCTCCTGTCATCCCTGAAAGTGAAAAAATCGGTTTTTCCAGGCCTTTTTCACTTGAGAGCGACATGATCTCAAGCACCTCAAGCATCTTGTCATCCAGTTCCTCGGGAGACAGCCCGACCAGCTCGGCTTCCGTTTGACGAAAGAATTCAGAAATCGTCACTGCCTGTTCACGGCATTCACTCAATATATACTCTGCGCTAAAGTGCATCCTGGACCTCCACACTGCCAATATCAGAAATGCTCAAGAACACCGGATCGGCTTCAAAACGTTGAAATGTTGCCCGATCGATCGTGCCGTCGAGCTCGAGTACCATGGTGGCGATCTTTCGCGTACGGGTGACTTTCATCCCGGCAATGTTCACCCCGACAGAAGAAATGATCGAGCTGATGTGACTGATGATCCCCGGTTTGTCTGCATACTTGAGTATCAGGGTGGGATAATCCCCCCGAAGCGATACATCTGTTTGATTGATCTTGATCACCTCGATGGTAGCTCCGCCTAAACTCGAACCGATGATTTCCATCTCACCGGCCTGACCCTGAATGACAAACTTCACTGTGTTGGGGTGAACATAACCGAGATCAGCTTCACGAAAGGAAAACTCGATATGTTTTTGGCCGGCCAGGTCAAACGTCTTAGGCAATCTCTCGTCATCAGGTGTCATGCCCATTATGCCACCGACCAAAGCGACATCAGTACCATGACCTTTGTAGGTTTTGGCAAATGATCCGTGGAGGTAAAAATCGACTCGATGAATCGGATGCCGGTAGATCAGTGCAGCCATATTGCCCAACCGAACAGCTCCGGCTGTGTGTGAGCTGGAAGGACCGATCATGATCGGACCTAAAATATCAAAAATATCCAATTCGCTCATAAACATCCTTTCAAAAAAAGGCTGACCTGTGTCAGCCCTTCAAGAATTCTTCTACCCGGGATATGTTGTCATCGGCATTGCCGACATATAGAATGATATCACCCTCAAAAAACTTGAGCTTGGGGCCGGGAGACAATATCAACTGTCCCATCCGGTTAATACCGATAATTGTGGCACCCGTGTTGCTCCAAAACTTCACCTGGCCAATCGTTTTACCGATCAGAGGACAGCCCGAGCTAACTTTGGCTTCAAGTGGTGTGATGACTCCCATATTACGCAGCACAGTAGCCTGTTCGATCATGAATTCGATCTTTTCATTAATCTTATCGTCGATCCGTTTTTTGTCTTCATTCAATAATCGAATTTCTTCTCGAAGTGCTAACAGCTTATCCTGCTCACGATACGTATCAATAAACTGTATGGCATTGTCTTTGGATGTTACCAGGATGCCGACTCGTTCTTCGACCGACACCGCTTCGGCTTCCTCTAACAGTTTGACGGCTCGCCGAATCGTCTCAGACGATACCCCGTACTTGCCGGACAAGGTGGATCGTC
>JAAZLX010000083.1 GCA_012799095.1 Tissierellia bacterium | reverse complement strand
ATACAGATGATCTTCAGGGAAATACCCTCTAGCAAACTCTTTCAATAAGTGAGTCTTTCCACACTGTCGAACACCAGTGATTAGAATCGGTTTTCTTTTGAAATCATCCTTCCACTCTACCAATCGATCCATCAATAATCGTCTCATCATTCACCTCTTAGGACTATTTTACAAAAGTCCTATGACTTTTGCAAACTATTCAACAAAAGTCCTATGACTTTTGCGTATAGCCGCCGAAGGAGTCGAAGCTTTTTAGTCGATCTGATAATAAATATGCACGGATGCATTTTTTTTCTTTTGATGGATGATCCAGAACACCATAAAGCGTCATCTGGCTATAAGGCCTACCCGCCGTGTCTTGAAAATTAAGTGTTTGCTTCTCTCCGGTGATTCATGGTATACTTCTTTAGTCGTTATTACTCTCTGCTCTCAGAAGTTGCTGAGGGCCACACTAGACCAAAGGGAGGTTAAAGTATGAACAAGTACGAAAGCATCCTCGTCTTTAGACCAGACATGGAAGATGACGCACGTGAACAGCTGCTTGAACGTTTCAAGAGCATCATTGCGGCCCAGGGAAATGTTGAATCTGTGGATGATTGGGGCAAAAAACGGTTGGCATACGAAATTGAGAAACTTCAGGAAGGTTATTACTACCTGATCAATTTTGAAGCCAGTCATGATCTGCCCATCGAACTTGAGCGGAATTATAAAATTTCCGATCAAGTCATTCGTTACAACATTATCCGCAAAGACGCCTAAGGAGATAGTATGAACCAGGTTGTATTAATCGGACGTTTGACACGGGACCCCGAACTGCGTTTTGTGCCGAGTTCCGGCAAAGCAGTCGCCAACTTCACGCTGGCGGTGAATCGAGTCTATTCCAAGGAAAAGGAAGCAGATTTCTTCCGAATCGTTGTCTGGGGAAAACAAGCTGAAAATGTCGCTACTTATCTCAAAAAAGGCTCCCAATGTGCCGTTTCCGGTTCGATCCATAACAACAACTACACGGATCGTGATGGAAACATGCGTTATTCGACCGACATCCAAGCTGATCGAGTGGAATTCTTGTCATCGACTTCCGGCGGAGGCCGCCAGGACTACAATGATGAAGCATACTCCGGCGCACCTGCTCCGGAAGATGATTTCCCAATGATCGACGATGACGATGTCCCATTCTAAGAGGAGGAAATATGGCTTTTCGACCACGTCGTAAGAAAGTATGTCATTTTTGCACCAATAAAATTGATACCATCGATTACAAAGATACCAAGACATTGCAACGTTATGTCTCTGAGCGCGGTAAAATCTTACCCCGCCGTGTAACCGGTGCCTGTGCCAAACATCAACGCAAAGTGACAACGGCCGTCAAGCGTGCACGCGCTGTCGCCCTTCTGCCTTACGTTTCAAACTAAAACCGTACGACCCCCAGTTATGGGGGTTGTTTTGGTTTGGTGACATTGATGCCAACGAATCGGTTCATTCCATATTTATGATAGTTCCATGATCAAAATGGGGTAGTATAGGGATAATTAGGCTTAGAAAGTGACATTCTGATGAGAAAAATAATCTACATTTTACTGGGCTTTATCAGCCTGGGTTTAGGCATAATCGGCATTGCTCTTCCTATCTTGCCGACAGTGCCCTTCTTTTTGCTCACCTCATGGTTGTTTTACCGCAGCTCCGAGAAAAACTATATCTGGCTGATGAACCACCGCTTGTTTGGCAGTCGACTGCGGCAATACGACCGGTACAAAGCCATACCGGCCGGAACCAAATGGTATGGCATCACAGTACTTTGGATTTCTCTTTTGTTCTCGATCTGGTTGGTCAAGAAGCCGGTCGTGACCATTATTTTGCCGATCATCGGACTACTGGTCACGCTGCATATTGTAAACATTCGTACGCTGACCAAGCAGGAGAAGGCAGAATGGATAGCACTTCAGTCCGAACGACAGTCCAATCAATGAATCGTATACGATCCATCTACAAACAGTCTGGTAGATCCAGGCACAAAAATGGCTGATCCCTTACCGGGGTCAGCCATTCTTTTTGATCAGTCTAGAAGATCAACACATTTTCACATTCACAGGAAAGTAACTTAATTTGTATCTTGAACTTTTTCCTCGTGGATATCTGAGAAACCTTTTCGGCCAGTCGTTTTTTGAATAACCATTAAAGTTCCAACCATTAATACTATTCCAATCGGTAATGCGATTAAGCTTTCTGTAAATCCGGCGACAATATATGTCACAAATGAAACGGCGGCAACAGTCAAAGCGTAAGGCAACTGAGTTGATACGTGGACGATGTGCTGGACTTGAGCTCCCGTGGAAGCCATGATCGTAGTATCTGAAATAGGTGAACAGTGGTCACCACAAACAGCTCCTGCCAGACAAGCAGAGATTCCAATAATCAGCATATCAGGCGATAAGGTTGCACCTAAGCCGACAATAATTGGAATGAGTATCCCGAATGTTCCCCAGGATGTTCCGGTTGCGAATGCCAGAAAAGTTGCCACTAAGAAAATGATTGCCGGTAGTAGAGCCTGGAGTCCTCCAGCACTTCCTTCAACAATACCTGCTACATAAGGAGCTGCTCCCAGGGCACCTGTCATTGATGACAATGTCCAGGCAAACGTTAGGATCAGGATTGCCGGCACCATTGCGTTAAAGCCTTTCACGATACATTCCATGAATTCATTAAATGACAGAACTCGTCTTGCAACGATCCATACGAATGTCAGAAGCAATGATACTAAAGAACCCATTGCCAGGCCAAGGGAAGCATCTGAATTCGCGAAAGAATCGATAAATGTCTCGCCCGAGAAAAATCCACCGGTGTAGATCATTCCTATAATGGAGAATATGATCAGGATAATGATCGGGAGTACTAAGTCGATCACGCGACCTTTGCTAGATGTTGGTTCCTTGATTTCATCCTCATACGGTGTTTTAGAATCTGTAAATATGTCATTATGTAGGACTGCGTTTCTTTCATATTTCCGCATTGGACCATAATCTAAATCTTTGAATATGATGAAAATCATCATTACTATGGTCAGCAGAGAGTAAAAGTTATATGGTATTGCCTTGATAAACAATTCCAGACCGTTGTAGCCTTCAACAACGCCTGTTACAGCTGCCGCCCAGGATGATATTGGGGCGATCATGCATATCGGAGCTGCGGTAGCATCGATGATATAGGCTAGTTTTGCTCTTGAAATATTGTGGGTGTCGGTCACGGGTCTCATAACACTACCCACGGTAAGACAGTTAAAATAGTCGTCGATAAAAATCAAAACACCCAAACCGAAAGTAGCACCCATTGCACCTTTTCTGGTTTTGATCCTATCCCTGGCCCATTCACCATAGGCCAGTGAACCACCCGCCTTGTTCATGACAACCACAATGATTCCAAGGATAACGAGGAACATGAGTATTCCTACGTTCCACGAATCACTTAAGCTGGATATAAATCCATCTCCAACCATGGTAGTAATTGCAGTAACCGGGTTTCCATTGGCGACCAGAAGTGCGCCTGCTAATATACCTATAAAAAGTGAACTGTAAACTTCCTTTGTGATCAATGCCAATCCGATAGCAATAATTGGTGGCAGTAATGACCAAAATGTAGAATAGACTGCAGGTGCGGTTTCTTCTCCTGTATCCGCAAATGCAAGGCCAGAAAACATTATGCTTAAGAGGATAACCAAGATGGTTATCTGTAACAACCTTTTCTTGTCAAAATTCATTTTGACAACCTCCCTTTTGAAATAGATGGTGATTTTCTCATGAACGTGAAATTGGTGTGTGTTATTAAGTTTTCAAAGTTCAAACTACCTTCTCTGACAATCAACAAACAGCTTTATTTTGTGACAAGAAAACAACACATTTTGTTAACCAAATATTAACACAATGGAATTTTTTTATCAATCTCAAACATTTATTAAATGATTACAAATATCTGTCATATACAATTCAATCTCCGGTCGACTCGATTCCATTTGACTTGATCAAGCCGATGGTTTATCATTCAATGTTTCATAGATTCTGAGCCAGTTCTGCCAGGCCAGTTTGTCTTTGATCCGATCAGGCAGTCGCAGTGTATCGAGAAAATCAAATGCCTGCTCATGCCCGTCTAACACATCAAAGCTCTTGGAATCAGCCTCTGGAAACAACCGGTCACAAAAGTCAAACCCAAATGCGACATGATCTTCCCCACAGAGATTGATCATATAGTCGAGTTGTCGTCGCATATCTTCTTTTGTAGCATGATTCTGGCTGACAAATTTGCTCATGGCATTGAGTCCGACTACTCCACCTCGATTGGCCAACTTGATTAACTGATCATCAGTCATATTTCGAACATGGTCAGCATAACTTCTGGCATTGGAGTGAGATGCTATCACTGTACCACGGTAGTATGCCAAAGCCTGGTCCGTTGCCACATCGCTCAGGTGCGATAAATCAAGGATCATGTTTTTCCTACTCATCCGATCCAATAACTCACGGCCCGAGTCACTCAAACCGATATCAGGGGTATCACATCCGCCACTGTAACGGTTGGCCCGGTTCCATGTCAGCCCGACAAAGCGGACACCTTGATCATAATACAAATCTAGATCGCTCGATTGTTCGATCGGTTCTGCCCCTTCCAGAGATAAAAATAAACCGATCAGATCTCTTTTGTAGGCCGCTTCGAACTGATGGGCGGAGGTCACCAGTTCCATCCGCTGAGACAATTCAACCTGGTGCTTGATTTCCTTGATCTGGGCCAACGCTGATTTTTTCGGATCAGCCAGTTCATCTTCTGACAAGTAGACAGCATTGACCACACCGGTAATTCCACCGGCTTGTAAATCGGCTAACAAGTCGTCTTCCAACGCCGACAATCGCCCTTGTTGTTTTTGGCGGATCAAATAGCCTGAAATGTCGGCATGTCCATCTATTATCATCATTACCCTCAGTTCTTCGGTCACGTTTTCCATTGTATCATTTAGATCATGGCCGGAACGAACCAATAAAATGCTCTGTGTGCTCTGTCACAGATGTAAAAACTGTGCTTCAGAAGCACAGTCAGTTTGATCTGCTATTCCGGCAGTTCGTTATTAACTTTTCGGACCCGTTTCTCCAACTTTTCTCGCGTGATCCAAATTTCTTTGTTACAACCCAGACAACGCATTTTGAAATCGGCACCTTTGCGCACAATTTCAAATTGATTGCTTTTACAGGGATGTGGCTTTTTGGTGGTTACGATATCTCCAACTTCGAGTTTCATCAGCCGATGATCCGATCGATCAGCCCGCTGTCATAGAAAAACCGGGCAAAGGCTGAATCATGAAATAGTTCATACAGCAAACCGGAGTTGAAGAAACTGGCAATGTTGTGAACGACAACCGCCACCACAGCCGCATAGATCATGGCTTTTAGAAAGCTGAAGATCATACCGCCTGCCCGGTCGACCGAAGTTAAGCCGGCCATTTTGTTTGAGTTTTCAATCAAGCTGCCTACCAGTCTAACAACAAAGGTCGTGACCAGAAACAGCAGGATGATGGCCAACACATTGGTGACCAGGCCGATAGCCAGATCACTAAATAGAATCTCACGTTGATTACGGAAAAAACTGCCGTTTTCAAAAAAGAAATTATATTCTTTGGTAAAATCCATTTCCTGTAAGCTTTCCAGCGTGAAGCTCAAGTCCTGGTCAAAGCCGGCCTTTTCTCCTAAAAATACTTTCAATGCGGCCAGTAATTGCTTAATGCCAGGCAAACCTTCAACGGTTTCGGCAAAACGGCCATAATTCTTAAACGCTACCATCAGTCCCAACAAGAGACTAATGAAATCAAAAAAATTGCGAAATAAATTTTTACGATAACCTAAGAAAACGGTTAAGACGATTAAGATCATTACAAATAGATCAGTGATGTTCATAAATACCTCAGTGCTTCAGTTGGTTCAGGCTGATGCGGTCCGAAAATACCAGCACAATCCGGCCATCGGCTAATATGGTGGCCTTGCGAATCGGAACCGGATATGTTTTAGTCAGAACCTGACCGCCAGAAGTGGTTTGAATTTCCAGGTTGTTTTTTGTCAGTAACAGGATCTGGTCATCCTGCGTTACTATCTTATCATATTTGACCGCCAGTTTGTTGTGAAATTCGATATCGCGATCTGACATGGAATAGGCATTGATCGCTAGTTCGCCCTGACCTTCGGTCGCATCGAGCGACCCGGTCTCAAGGAAAATCGTCGTCCCGCTCAAGTAGGTCGATTTGATATTGTTCATTGGGATACTGGCGACCGGCCGGGTAAGCATCTCTTTATATACGATCACCCCACTCGGTACAACGACTAAAATCTCATCCC
The DNA here is from genome assembly GCA_012799095.1 of Tissierellia bacterium. Classification (GTDB taxonomy): domain Bacteria; phylum Bacillota; class Clostridia; order Peptostreptococcales; family Acidaminobacteraceae; genus DUPT01. The sequence goes on along the minus strand of JAAZLX010000083.1, from coordinate 5,105 downwards.
GATAGGAATAGGCGTTGATCGCGATGTCAGGTCGGCTGATCACTTGCAGGGCTTCACCTTTCAAGTTATACAGCACAACCGAAGTTCTCAGTTCGCCCTCACTGTCCTGGAGGATCAGTGTTGTCAGGCGGTTATACTCATGATTGACATGAAAGTTCAAAATGATACCTTCAGGCACTTCCATGACAGCTTGTTGGATCAGGTTTTCATCAAAGATCCTGATTTCTTTGCTTTGACGAACCACTGCTACCACTTGGCCGGTCTCAACCAGTTCAACTGTATCCAGTTCGCCCAAACCTAACAGCGACGCCTGCAGCTCGCCGGCAGAGTTCAGTATGTAGATATTTCCAACAGCTTCTTCTGCCACCATCAGGCGACCGGCCTGATATTGCAACACGACCTGATCTGACATTTTGATATCCCACAGCGGTTGGTTATCCAGGCTGTAGGCATAAAGCCTACCTTTTTCAGTAAAATAGATCGCGTCGCCAAGCTCGACATTGTCCATATCGTCGGTGGCTTCACGAGTGATAGAAATGTCAAATAGCTGCTCTAAATCGGTGTCTCCGGTCGATTTGTTGACCGCCCCGCGCAATCGATCAAAATTGAATATGATCAGTCCGGCAATCACTATCAAGAGTGTCAGAACGATCAGTAGTGGAACCCGTTTTCTCATATCACCATCTTCTAGTCGGTTCGAATTGATAAAAATACGCTATCAACCGACCATTGTATAATTTGCGAACCTTATTGGGGCGGCGACGCAGACCGCGTGAAAAGGTACTGTTACCTAACAACAGTCCGAGTCGGAATGTCTCCAATGTCAGCAGGCGATCTTTAAAGGCCTGTTCCAATTGCGAGACTTCTTTGTCCGAGCCCATTCGAGCGCCGTAAGGCGCATTTGTGACGATTGTACCACCAATTTGTTCCGTCGTAAAATCCTGAACATCACCGGCAGCCAACTCGATATCCTGATAGACACCGGCTTCCTTGGCATTTTTCACCGCCAGTCGGATAGCTGCCGGGTCGATATCAAATCCCTGGATGGGATGTTCTGCTTTCGGCTTGACCCGACTCATCAGCCCGGCTTGGATCTGATCGCGATTGGTTTCGAACCATTCCTCGAACTGAAAGCTGCGCTGATGTCCCGGCGGTATATCACGTGCGATCATAGCAGCTTCGATCGCGATCGTACCCGATCCGCACATCGGATCAATCAGGGGTCCTTTGCCGAAATAACGGCTCATCAAGACCAGCGAAGCAGCCAGGTTTTCCCGGATGGGAGCAAGTTTTCCCGAGATTCGGTAACCTCTTCGATGGAGCGGCTCACCCGTAGTATCCAACAGGACTCGAACCAGGTTGCGGTCGATCCGGATCATGAAGGGATAGGCCGGTCCGGTCTCCGGCAATACATTTAGGCTGTACACCCGACCCAAACGGGTGACGATGGCTTTTTTAGAAATCTGTTGAATGTTTCTTAAACTAAACAATTCCGACTGAAAACTTTTGGCATTGACAATAATATTGGCCTCAGGACCAAGCAGATCCTCAAAGGGATATTCCACTAAGGAATCAAACAGTTCATCAAAGGTTTCCGCTTTGAACTCATCCAATATCAGAAACACCCGATCGGCTGTACGCAGACTTAAGTTGGACAGGATAAAATCATCATCCGCTCCTTCATAAACTACATAACCCGGTTCTACCGAATCTACCATCATACCGAGCAGGATCAATTCATTTTTCAGAATGCCCTCTATGCCCATACCGGTGGTGGCCAGATATCTCATGCCATTCTCCTTTGCTCTTCCATAAAAGCGAAATAATTATATGACTGTTTTAGTATACACGATTCTTGTCCGTTTCGTCTGTTCCGGTTTGAATTAAGCCATGTAGTCTGTCAATGCTGTCAGGTCCTGCCACAGTTTTCGGTAAGCCCGCGGTTTGAGCCATTTCAACTTTGGAATATGATAAATGTAAGACAGTCTGTTGAAATCGGACTGCTTGACCCGTTTGCCGACATTGGCGATCAGACGGGGAAGACTGATATCATCCCGGATCAGTTGATGCAAACTTTCTTCCCGACCATCCCAAAACACCAGTTGGTGGGTCGCTCCCTGACTGGTGGTAAAGTCCAAAATCAAGTTCTGACCGTTTTCCGGTTGAAGCTGGCCGTCGAAGCCGGTGTTTGAAGTGTTGTGCCAATGTTCGAGTCGCTCCAGTCGGTAATCTCCGGCCGCGTAGCCGACACAAAAAGACACTTGCCCCAAAACAAAACCGGTAAAATCAAGCGCGCTTTCCAGATCTCCCGCCAGATGGATCCGGCAGGGAAAATCCAGTCGATCCGTCAATTCTTCCAGAAACAACAGTCTCGGGTAATCGCTCCGATCCAATTTATGTCTCAGTTTCGGCTTGACATAAACGGCAGTTTTGTCAGGCAAACGACGTAAAAAGGATTCCTCAGACAGATCATCCAGCACAAAAATAAAGTTCTCTTGTTCAAACGGCAGATGATTATCCCAATCCATGATGACAAAATGATCCTGGATCATATCAAGTAGTTGATAAAGCTGCCGTCCCTCGTAAATTAATTTTAACATATACACCCCGGCCTTAAGTATAGACCGGGGTGGTTGAGTCTGGGCAATGTCAGCTGTTTGTTTCCAAATTGTCTCCGCTGAAATTTACCACTTGAGGAGGCAATAAAGATCTGTCGAGCAGGCCAAACAATCGTCCGGCATGCTGTATCTTATCCTTATATTCCTGCCATACGTCAGGGCTGATTTCTACCCGGGAGACATCTTCACCATAAAAGTAATGGCTATAATCCGGAGCAAACCGCGTCAATATTTCCTCGACCAGGTGCTGTTTCAAGCCACAACTCAGGTTGGTCAATCGGTGAAATTTTCGGAAATCAACATAACTGTCATAAAACAACTGTTTGTCTATCTCCTGATCAAACACTTCCCGGGCCAGATCGACGTAAAACTGTGCGATCGGCTCAGCCAGTCTTGCCTGTTTGGCGACCTCTGCTGCCACGGAAGCCTGCCGGATCGACTGACCGCTTCGCCTGTCACGATATAGTTTCATATCCAGCGCCATCTCAAGCTGCTTGTGCTGCTTGCCGTCTTCTGCCAGACGTCCGATCATGGGATGAACTGTGGCGTCCAACGCATAGTGCGTCAGAAATCCGGTCAAATAATCCGCCAGCATATCATTGGCTGTTTCTCGTCGTTTAAACACATAGCCTAACAGACGATCGGTCCCGGCCTGATGGAACAGTTCTGCCACATCTGTGCCCGGTTTGTCCTTTTTCCACGGTTCAAAGGCTCGGTAAAACAAAAAGTCCGGTCCCTGAGCCCCAAGGTAATAAATATCATCCTGTTCGATTTCCAGGCGACGTTCGTATTTCAATTGTTTAGCAAAGAAATAATGGGTCCATAAATCGGGCATGCCTGCCTCCTATCCCCGGTAGCTTGATTTGAGCGATACCACCTCATTCAGCGTCAGCGAGTCGGGATATTTCGGATCGACACTGAAGTAGCCATGGCGAATAAACTGGAATCGGTCAAAAGCCTTGGCATCACGGGCTGTGATATCAAGCACTGCGTGATATAAGTGAACACTGTCCAGATTCAACCCTTCATAACCGGCTTTGTGGTGATCATAATCATCCGGCACCAGAAGGTCGTAGCGCTTGACTTCGGCCTTAACATGGTCATTCGCATCGACCCAATGAATCGTCCCTTGAGGTTTTCTGGCATTGAAACCACTGCCGGACTTGGTTTCAGGATCATAACTGCATTTCAGTTCTACGATCTCGCCCCGATCATCTTTGACGATTTCTTCCACTTTGATGAAATAAGCGCCTCTCAACCGGACTTCAGCTCCGGGAGATAACCGTTTATAGCCTTTGGGCGGCTCTTCACTAAAGTCTTCGCGTTCAATGTAGACCTGGTTTGAAAACGGTACCCGGGAGGTGCCAAGATCCGGGTTTTCCGGATTGAGTTCAAATTCCAGCATTTCGGTCTCTCCGGGGTGATTGATGATCGTCACTTTCAGCGGATCAAGTACGGCATTGATCCTCGGCGCTACTGCCTTTAAATCCTCCCGGATGAAGTATTCTAATTGACGAATATCGACCAGTGAATTTTCTTTGCTGACTCCGGTAGCCCGAATAAACTCTTTGATGCCTTCCGGCCGGAATCCCCGCCGGCGCATCCCGGAAATCGTCAGCAAACGGGGATCATCCCAGCCATCGACGATCCCATCAGCCACCAGCTTAAGAATAAACCGTTTTCCAATGATCGTATTGGTCAGCATCAGTTTGGCAAATTCATACTGGCGCGGCACATGCTCGACCTCAGTGTGCTCAATGTACCAATCGTACAGCGGGCGGTTGTTCTCAAACTCCAATGAACAGAGTGAATGGGTGATCCGCTCAACGTAATCTTCCAGGGGATGAGCAAAGTCATACATCGGATAGATCTTCCATGTATCCCCGGTCCGGTAATGCGGTTCGTTGACGATCCGGTAAATCACCGGGTCACGCAGATTCATATTGGGACTTGCCATATCGATCTTGGCCCGCAAGACCAATTCTCCCTCTTCGAACTCACCCTCTTTCATCCGGATAAACAGATCTTTACTTTCTTCGATCGGGCGATCGCGATGCTTGCTGTTGATCCCGGGATTATTGTAATCCCCCCGCTGGGCTGCCATCTCATCTGCCGGAGTGTCATCAACATAGGCCAGGCCTTTATCGATCAAAATATGAGCCCGGCGATACATTTCCTCAAAATAATCCGAGGCATAGCGGACTTCATGCGGTGTGAACCCGAGCCACTTTATGTCTTCCTGGATCAGGCGAACAAACTGCTCATCTTCTTTTTCCGGATTGGTATCGTCAAATCGAAGATAGGTATGACCGCCAAATTCCTGAGACATGTCGAAATTGATCGTGATGGCTTTGGCATGTCCGATGTGAAGCAAACCATTGGGTTCAGGTGGAAATCGTGTGATCGCCTGACTGTGTTTTCCTGATTCGATATCTTCTTTAATGATGGTTCGAATAAAATTCGAAGCTGCTGTTTGTTTCATCGTCT
>JAAZLX010000082.1 GCA_012799095.1 Tissierellia bacterium | reverse complement strand
CCGGCACCCCTGATCAACGGGGCGATGAACGGTGACAAGGTACTGGTGTGTCTGACCAAGCCATTCAATGAATATGGCAAGGCGGAAGGCAGAGTGGAGCGTGTGCTGGAGAGAAACACCGCCCGGGTCATCGGCAAGCTTGACCTGGGCAAGCGATTTGCCTTTGTCATACCGAGAGAGCGAAAGGTCAAACAAGACATTTTTGTTCCGCTGGATCAGATCAAAGGGGCCAAACACGGTGAGATCGTCGAGGTCGAAATCACAGCCTATCCCAAGGGAAAAAACAACCCCGAAGGCAGAGTCACTGAAGTCATCGGTCAAAGTGACGATGCCGGTATCGCGATCGAGACGGTGATCCATTCACTCGGGATTCCAAAAGAATTTCCGGAAGAAGTTATGAAACAGGCCGAGGCCATTCCCGAGGCTATTCCGGCAAAAGAGATCCAACGGCGAACAGATCGCCGGGATGAATTGATCGTAACGATCGACGGGGCGGATGCCAAGGACTTTGATGATGCGATCACTGTCCGTAACGACGGCAAACATTATCTTCTGAGTGTCCATATTGCCGATGTCACTCACTATGTAGCGGAGAACAGTCCGATCGATCAGGAAGCGTTGGAACGCGGTACCAGTGTCTACTTCCCCGGGCGGGTCATCCCGATGTTGCCGGAGAAACTATCCAACAATGTCTGTTCGCTGCGTCCGGAGGAAGATCGGTTATGCCTGTCAGTCGACATGAAGATCGACCCCAACGGCAAGGTGATCGATCACACCATTTATGAGTCGATCATCCGGTCTTCTCAGCGGCTGATCTATGATGATGTCAGTGACTTTCTAGAAGGCAAAGCCGACAATTTCGAGGGAGAACTGGCTGACATGCTGACGACAGCATCTGAATTGGCTGCAATCGTAAGGAAAAAGAGATTTGACCGCGGAGCGATCAACTTCGGCTTTGTCGAAAGTGAGATCATCGTCGATGAAGAAGGCTATGCCATCGACGTGCGCAAGCGGGAGACCCGAGTGGCCAATCAAATGATCGAAGAGTTTATGATCCTGGCCAATGAAACTGTCAGTGAACACTTTTATCACCTGGATCTGCCTTTTCTTTATCGGACCCACGAGACACCTTCGATCGATCGTTTGACTGATTTTAATAACTTTATTCACAATTTCGGTCTGGGGATAAAAGGCAAGCTGGAAGATGTCAGACCGCAGCAATTGAATGATATTATTGAGCAGGTGGTCGACAAACCACACTCAAGCATTATTTCCAAACTGATGCTTCGTTCGCTCAAGCAGGCGAAATATACCAATTATATGGAAGGCCACTTTGGCTTGGCCTCCAAGTACTATAGTCACTTTACCTCGCCGATCCGAAGATATCCCGACCTACAGATACATCGCATCATCAAGGAACAACTGACCGGAAAGATGACCAAGGGGAGGGTGAATCACTTTGAAACGATCCTGCCTGAAGTAGCTGATATGAGTTCGACCCGGGAACGCCGGGCCGATACGGCGGAGCGTGAGATCGATGATATCAAGATGGCCGAATATATGCAGGACAAAATCGGACAGACCTACACGGCGACCATTTCCGGGGTGACCGGGTTTGGTATTTTTGTCGAACTGGACAACAGCGTAGAAGGTATGATTCGAATATCCGACATCGCCTGGGAAGATTTTCAGTTCGATCCTGAGAGATACCTGGTCAAAGGAATCCGCAATGGAAAAACTCTGACCGTTGGCGAATCAGTCCCGGTCAAACTGATTCGGGTCAATGTCGAAGCCGGAGAGATCACGTTTGAATTACTGGAGAAATTAAATGAAGTTACTGGTCAGTGACCTGGATGGCACTTTACTGGGCAACGATAAAGCCGTTTATCCCGAAGTAGTTGAAGCGATCGAACGATGGCAGGCAGCCGGCAATGTCTTTGCCATCGCCACCGGACGGCTCTATACCTCCGGAATCTATTATGCCGAGCGCTTTCTGGCTAACGATTATTTTATCGGCTGCAGCGGAGCGACCATCTATCAGGACGGGCAATTGATCGAACAGACACCGATCGAGCTCGACCTGGTACACCGGCTGTGGGATATTATGAATCAGCGGGGCGGTTATTGTCAGATATATTCCGATAAATGGATCGTAGCCAATTCCAACGGCCGGGTGGTAAAATTCTATCAGGATTTTGAAAAATTAGCCGGCCCAAAATACCGGGTGCCGACCGTGATCCAACCCGATGTCAGTCAGGTTCGAGGTCCGGTCCATAAATTGAGCTTCACCTTTGATAATGATCAGGAAGTGGATGACATCCTGGCCCAGCTGGGCGACATCACCGGTTACAACCTGTTTCGCTCGCTGCCCTATCTGTTTGATATCATATCCGATCAAGCCGATAAGGGTCTGGCGGCAAAGCACCTCCAGACAATGATCGGGGCAGAAAAGCTGTACACCGTCGGCGATAATGAGAACGATATTGCCATGCTGAAGCTGGCTGATTATTCAGCTGTCATCGAAACCGCTCCGCCACATGTACTGGATTCAGCTGATATGATCGTGAAAACGCCTGATCGTGGTGGGATCGTCGAATTTATCGACCTGCTCTTAGGAAAAGAAGAATAAAAAATGGAGTCGGACGCGTTTGACAACGCGAACGACTCCTGTCTTTCGATAACGATCAATCAGGCTTGACTGCTCGTGATATTCCGCCGACACCGGCACTTTCAGGTGGTGTGTCATTGATGATCACGACCGTTTTTTCGGAATTGACACTGGGATATGTAGCCAGGTGCCGGCCGATTTGTTTGATCAGTTGGGATTTATTGGCATCATTTCTTTCCGGTTGGGCGGTCCAATTGATCTGGACGACCGGACATCCGGGATTCGATACATCGCCGGCCTGATAATAACGAAAGAACACATAGACCCGGTCCTTTGGCGTCCCGGTGACACGCTGGATCGTATCAGTCATCGTATCGATCAACTGTTGTTTTTGATTATCGTCTATCGGACTGCTCCAGTGTACGGTTACGATCGGCATAAATTCTCCTCTCAAGCATCTGAATTTTCTGTTCTATTATCATTTTACCCGATCCGGGAGGATAAGTTTCTAGCCATTGAATAATTAACGCGCCAATTGACGCATGGAGTGCGGCGTCGTATAATGTAAACTCGGAGGAAGCATGAAGTATCTGGCCAACAATAAAAAAGCCTTTCATGAATATCATATATTAGAAAAGTTCGAAGCCGGAATGGTCCTGGAGGGAAATGAAGTAAAATCGATCCGCCAGGGCAAGCTTAGCATTCAAGAAGCTTATGTTGAGATCAGACAAAATGAAGCCTGGATCGTCGGCATGAATGTCACACCATATGAACAGGCCGGAGTGTTTCGCTCGGATCCGGTCCGAGCAAGAAAGTTACTGCTTCACCGGCGTGAGATCAATCAATTATATGATGCAGTCAAACAGCAGGGAGTGACGATCGTCCCGCTGAGTGTCTATTTGTCCCCCCGGGGCCATATTAAGCTGGAGATCGGGCTGGCCAAAGGTAAAAAGCTGTATGACAAACGTGAAAGTCAGAAAGAGCGCGACACCAAGCGTTACCTTGACCGCTATCTGAAAACAAATTAGTTTGGGCATAAGGCCCAAATTTTTTTGATGTTTTATCGTTTCACTTGTTGTAATATGCAGAATATAAAATAAAATCAAAATCAATGAAAAATAATGACAAGATGGATTGTATACATTATGAGAGGAGACAACATGATCAATGATTATAGCGAGACGACGATCGAACAGCTCGTCGCGGCCTATTCTTCCATCGTGTTTCGAACCGCCTTCACGTATTGCAAGCAGACGAGTGACGCCGAGGATCTGACCCAGGAAGTCTTTCTTGCCTTGATTCAAAAGAAACCAAAGTTTGAATCAGAAGAGCACCTCAAAGCGTGGTTACTGCGCGTCTGCATCAACAAAGCCAAGAACCATTTAAAGCGTGATTGGTTTCGCAGGAAGGAAGTCGAACCGGAAGATCTGACCTACCTGCCGGTAGAGCAGATGGAGATGGTCCAGGCGATGTTAAAACTAGATGTCAATTATCGCGTTGTCCTTCACCTTTACTATTATCTGGGCTATAGCATCAAAGAAATCGCCAAGATTTTAAAGATGCGACCGGCAACTGTCGGCACCAGATTGAAAAGAGGACGCGACAATTTGAAAACAATATTAGGAGAAGATCGTGAAAAATGATTACCGTGCCGGAATGGATGCCATCGGTATCGAACAGGCTTTTCAGCGACGTTTGATCGATATATTGCTGGAAGAGGCCGATCGGCAGGAACATAAGACACCCAAACAAGCCTGGCTGGGGATCGGTCTGGGACTAGCTGTTCTGATCGGACTGTTGGTATGGCTGTTGGGATCGAAGGATGACTAAATGGGACTGAACATTATATCGCTGGCCAGCTATGTCCCGCCGCATATCGTGACCAATCAGGATCTGGAAGGGATGCTCGATACCAACCACGATTGGATCGAACAGCGAGTCGGAGTGAAACAACGTCATATCGCGACGGATGAAACGGCCGGAGATATGGGAGCGAAAGCCGCTTCTAAAGCACTGAGAGAAACAGGTGGTGACGGAACAGATATCGATCTGATCCTCTGTGCTACTGTCAGTAGCGATGATGCATCACCCTGCACCGCAGCCATGATCCAAAAGCATCTGGGACTCGATTGTCCGGCGATGGATATTGCCGCCGCCTGCAGCGGCTTCGGTTTTCTGATGCAGACCGGTCAGGCATTTTTACAGCTGCCGCAATACAACAAGATATTGCTGGTCACGAGTGAAAAAATGAGCCGTCTGGTCGACTGGACCGATCGCTCGACCGCCGTCATCTTCGGTGATGGGGCAGCAGCTCTGATCATCGAATCCTCAGACAAACTGACGGATTTTAAATTGGCCAACTGGGGTGGGGATGATGTCATCAAGGTCCCGAATTCTCCCGGGAATTCTCCCTGGTATACCGGTGAGACACATCGGCCATACATTTATATGAACGGCCAGGAAACGTATAAGTTTGCTGTTCAGGCCATGGTCCAGGATGTCAAAGATATTCTGAATAAACATAGCTATACCGTCGAGGATGCTGCTATGATCGTTCCGCATCAGGCAAATATAAGGATCCTTCGGGCGGCAGCCAGGCGATTGGGCCTATCAGAAGACAAAGTCTTTCAAAACATTGAACGTTATGGTAATACTTCTGCCTCAAGCATCCCGATCGCATTCGATGAGTGTGTTCGGTCGGGAAAAATCAAACGAGGCGATCTGGTCGTGTTTACCTCCTTTGGAGGAGGCCTGTCCAGCGCCGCCGGAATTATCCGTTATTAAGAAAGGGAAAAGAAAATGAATTTTGAAGAAATCAAACAATTTATCGCTGAAGAAATGTCGATCGATGCTGACACCATTACAGAGGAATCAAGCTTTAATGACCTGGGGATCGATAGCTTAGACACAGTAGAGCTGATCATGCAGCTGGAAGATAAACTCGGTGTCGAGCTAAAGATTGAAGACAAACTGGAAAATGTCGGCGCCCTGGTCAAATTCATCCAGGACAAGGTGCAGTGATCAGATCGCCGATCACACAGCAACTCGGAATAAAGTATCCCATTTTTCAAGGGGGCATGGCCTGGGTAGCGAAGGCCAACCTGGCAGCTGCAGTGTCCAATGCCGGGGGACTGGGCATCATCGCAGCCATGAATATGGATCAAAATCAGCTTAAGGTTGAGATCGAGCTGGCACGCTCGCTGACAGACAAACCGTTTGGGGTCAATGTCATGCTGATGAGTCCCTATGCCAAAGAAGTGGCGGAGTTGTTGGTAAAAGAACGTGTGGCCGTGATAACGACCGGCGCCGGAAACCCACAGCCGTATATCGAGGGTTGGAAACAAGCCGGGTCCAAGGTGTTTCCCGTGATTGCCTCAGTCGCCCTGGCTAAACTGCTGGCCAGAGCCGGGGCTGACGGGCTGATCGCTGAAGGTGCCGAGGGCGGTGGGCATATCGGTGAGACCAGTACCATGGCACTGATTCCTCAAGTGGTCGATGCGGTCGACATTCCGGTGATCGCAGCCGGCGGGATCGCCGATGGCCGAGGTATCGCAGCCGCCTTTATGCTCGGGGCATCCGGTGTCCAGATGGGAACCGCTTTTTTATTGACCAAAGAATGCCGGGTCCATCCCAATTATAAAGAAATGGTCCTGGGTGCATCGGATATTGCTACCATGGTGACGGGCCGATCGCTGGGGCATCCCATCAGAAGCCTGAAAAACCGCTTGACTCGAACGATTGCTCAGATCGAAAAAAGTGATCCTGAGCTGATCGAAGAAATGGGTCGGGGAGCACTTCGTTGTGCCGTCCTTGAGGGCGATAAAATCAAAGGTTGCTTTATGGCCGGTCAAATTGCCGGACTACTCAAGACAGAGGTACCGGTCAAAGAATACCTGGATCGAATTACCACCCAGGCTGATGCATTATTAAGAGGTGAAACATGGATAAAATAGCATTTGTATTTGCCGGTCAGGGGTCACAATACCCCGGCATGGGCTTCGATTTATATGAAACAAACGCCACAGTTCGACATGTGATGGATCAGTTTGAACTGATCCGTCCCGGAACCCGACGTCAGTGTTTTGAAGGCACCAAGCAGGAATTGTCTCAAACGATCAATACCCAGCCCTGTATACACGCGTTGAACGTTTCGATTGCTCTGGCATTGTTGGATGCGGGTATCAAACCATCGGCTTTTGCCGGATTTTCGATCGGTGAATTTGCCGCTCTTCAAGTGGCCGGATCGATGAATTTAGAAGATTCGATGGAAGCGGTCATGCGAAGGGCTGAATTGATGCAGACATCGACTGAAGAAGAAACCGGCCTGGCTGCCGTGCTCAAGCTGGAAGATCACATCGTAGAAGACATCGTAAAAAGCTGTCTGGACCTTTACCCCGTCAACTACAATGCTCCGGGACAATTAGTGGTCGCCGGGCGCAAATCGAGTTTTGATGATTTGAACACCAAAGTCAGAGCTGCCGGTGGAAAGATGATGATGTTACCTGTCAGCGGAGCCTTCCATTCGCCTTTTATGGATAAGGCAGCTGAGTCGTTTGGTGAATACTTAATCTCGAAAGAAATTCGGGATCCTTCGATTCCGGTGTACGCTAATATATCAGCTCAGCCATATAGCAATACGAAACAAACCCTACAAAAGCAAATGAATGCCCCCGTGCGCTGGAAAGAGACCATCGAGAGAATGGTCGCCAGTGGCATAACGCATATCATTGAAGTCGGCCCCGGAACGGCTTTATCCTCCATGATCCGCCGTATCTCGTCCTCCATCGTTGTCAGTAATGTTGATAGTACGGCTTCCCTGGAAAAGACCCTCCAAGGAGTGGCTCTTGTTTAGGGTAGCCGTCATCACCGGGGCATCCAGGGGAATTGGAGCGGAGATCGCCCGGCAATTGAGTGTCGCCGGCTATGAGCTGGCCCTGATCGCTTCCGGTCCGTGGAAGGAAACGCCGGAGTATCCGACAAAAACAGTTACTTATCAAGTCGACGTATCAGATTTTACCGCTGTCAAACAAACGGTTGCTGACATCAAAAAGGAATTTGGCCAAATTGATGTTTTGGTCAATAATGCCGGCATAACCCGCGATATGTTGATCATGCAGATGTCCGAAGAGGATTATGACCGGGTATTGGATATCAATCTAAAGGGTCAGTTCAATCTGATCCGTCATATTTCACCGATCATGCTTCGACAGCGTTCGGGAAGGATCATCAATATTTCCTCTGTGGCCGGTCTGATCGGCAATGCCGGCCAGACGAATTATGCCTCGTCCAAAGCCGGAAGTATTGGGCTCACCAAGAGTGTGGCCAGGGAATTGGCTCCCCGCGGTATCACCTGTAACGCGATCGCTCCGGGGTTTATTGAGACCGATATGACGAAAGATCTCGATGTACCACTCAAGCAGATGATTCCACTGGGCAAAAGCGGTCAACCGTCTGATATTGCCGCGACAGCCGTATTTTTGGCATCAGAAGGTGCCCGTTATATTACGGGTGAGGTCATCCGGGTGGATGGCGGAATGGGGATGTAATGAATCGTGTAGTAGTGACCGGACTCGGTATTATCAGCCCGACGGGCAATGATATTGAGACGTTTTGGAACAACCTGGAACAGGGAAATAGTGCGATCGGTGAATTGACCAAATTCGACACAACCGATTTTAAGGTAAAAGTGGCTGCCGAAGTCAAAGACTTTGATGCCAAAGACTGGCTCAGCCCGGCTGAGTTTCGCAAGATGGATATTTACTGTCAGTATGCCATGGCAGCCGCTCAGCAGGCAGTCGATCAAAGCGGGATACATCAGCATGTCCAACCGGAGCGATTAGGTGTCTATGTCGGCAGTGGTATCGGTGGTATGACGACCTTGCTAAAGGAATATGATGTCCTAAAAGAGCGCGGGCCAAATCGGGTATCGAGTTATTTTATACCAATGCAGATCTCGAACATGGCCTCGGGAAATATCGCCGTCCGGTTTGGCGCGAGAGGGCCGACCTTACCCGTTGTCACAGCGTGTGCCACCAGTGCCAGTTGCATCGGTGAAGCCTATCGCGAAATCAAGTGGGGCGAAGCTGATGCCATTATCGCCGGTGGGGCTGAAGCCAGCATCTTGCCGCTGTCGGTGGCCGGCTTTACCAATATGCAAGCCCTGACTCAGGAGACGGACCCCAAATTGGCCTGCTTACCGTTTGATAAGCGCCGGGCTGGTTTTGTCATGAGTGAAGGGGCAGGTATTCTTGTGCTGGAAAATTATGATCACGCCATGGCCCGAGGAGCTGACATCCTAGGTGAGATCGTTGGCTATGGTAATACGTGTGATGCCTTTCATATGACAGCTCCTCATCCCGATGGTGATGGTATTCGCCGGGCGATGGAAAAAGCCTTGGAAGGGATAGAATATAAAAATAAAATCTATGTCAATGCCCATGGGACTGGTACACCACTAAATGATATGACAGAGATCAAAGCGATCGCGTCAGTGTTTGATCGCGATGAGGTCATCGTCAGTTCGACAAAGTCGATGACGGGTCATATGCTGGGAGCAGCCGGGGCAGCCGAAGCGATTGCCTGCATCCAGGCCCTGAAGCATCAGATCATCCCACCGACAGTCGGACTGGAGCAACCGGACGATGGCTGTGTGCTTGATTGTACGCCCCTGACAGCCCGTCCACTCCAGTTTGACACTGCCATCAGTCTATCTCTCGGCTTTGGGGGACACAATGTCGCACTGGTCATAAAAGGGGCTGAGGCATGATCGAACTTAATCTATTCGATCTCCTGCCGCACCGTGATGCCATGCTGGTACTCGACAAGGTGTTTCTGGACGGTGAAATAGCCATAGGGAAAAAGAAATTCACCGGGGAAGAATGGTTTTTTCGAGGACATTATCCCGACAATCCAATCGTT
>JAAZLX010000081.1 GCA_012799095.1 Tissierellia bacterium | reverse complement strand
TGAGCAAAACTAGAAACACCCGGAAAGAGGCGTCGATCACAAAACGAGAGTTACCATATATCATAAGCATGATTGGTCTTGACATCTTGGCACCGATCGCTTTGATGTTTGGCTTGTCTTTGACTACTCCGGCAAATGCCTCCCTGTTGAATAATTTTGAAATTGTGGCAACTTCGCTGATTGCCATGTTGGTTTTTAAAGAAGCTGTTGGAAAACGCATGTGGATCGCGATCGGACTTATTTCCGTTGCCAGTATCATTCTGTCTTTCGAAGATGTCAATAGCCTATCATTTTCTGTGGGCTCATTATTAGTGCTTGCCGCTTGCGTATTCTGGGGTTTTGAGAACAATGTTACACGAAAGTTATCTTCGAAAGATCCTTTGCAGATCGTTGTTATCAAAGGCTTTGGTTCCGGAATAGGAGCTCTTTTTATTGCCATAGCAACGCAGGCATATTCATTCAATGGCTTGTTTATTGTTTATGCACTCTTGCTGGGCTTTTTTGCTTATGGACTGAGCATATACTTTTACATCATGGCTCAAAGACAATTGGGGGCAGCTCGGACAAGTGCATATTATGCGGTGGCTCCTTTCATTGGCGTTGGTCTGTCATTTGCTGTGTTTGACCAGTCCATAACCGCTTCTTTTGTTGTTGCTCTTATTATAATGGTGTTTGGTGCCTATTTTGCCGCAGTCGAAAAACACCATCACAGTCATACTCATGAAGCAATTGAGCATGACCACCGACATAGCCACAGCGATGACCATCATGATCACGTGCATGATTATCCGGTAGAGGAACACAGTCATTCTCATATGCATGAACAAAAAACCCACAACCATCACCATACACCTGACATTCACCACAATCACAGTCACAAAACAACGGTTTGACCCAAGTCTGTTCAGTAAAGAATCATTTTGACAAAAAAACCTTATCGGCTTATTGCGAGAAAAGACCGATAAGGCTTTCATTCAACGTTTTAATTTAGGATCTGTTTGACAGTAAATATTCGATGGTGAATTTTGTTAATTTCGGTGTATATTCAAGTACATCGTCTCGATATACTCTTTCGGTAAATTTATGATAATCCTTGCCCCAGGGACCGATGTTGATGATCGGTACACCAATCGCCTCGAGATCCTTAAACGGAATGGTGTAGGTCCTGTTCCAGTGCGGCATGTTTTTCTCGATATAAGGAACTACTGATTCTGCATCGTTCAAGGCGACATAACTCAGATCCGAGATTCCCATAAAGTAATGCTTCCTGACATAGTCTTGGTCAAGATTTTGCTTTGCGTATTCCATCAACTGCAAGCCGAGATTCTTTGCCTTATCCGGTAAATCTTTGAAATCGAGATTTGCAATATGCGGATAGTAAGGTGGTGAGAAGGCGATGACCACCTTTGGACTCTTGTCTTTAATATAATCCAAGGTGACACTTATCAGCTTCATATTGGAATCAGGGATATTGGTTTTTCCGTCTGAAATGTCCTGCACTATATCGATGATGGTTTGATCATATGCTTGAATAAAATCGTCTCCGGAATCTTTTTGTGCCTGCTCAAAAGCCTGTGAAAAATACAGCACATTTGTCTGCCAAGGTAGGACTTCCATCGGTTGATCGCCCATTTCCCTGAAATTGGTGTAATGTTGATTTATTCTTTTTACCACAGCATCGAAGGCTTGTTCGCATAATTTTTTGGTATTCTCAAGAATATCTTTGGGTGTCTGGGTCAAGGTAAGTACGGAAAAATATCCCCCGGCTGATTCAGGGATCGATGCATCGTATTGTTCTTTTGTATCTCTCATAAAACTCCATGACGGGGGAGGAGAGACTTCACCTTCAACGACATCAGAGAAAACGGTGTTCATGTCGGTCTGAGCAACGATCTCTGACAAAATGTGGGAAGGATTGATCCCCTGGAATATATGTCCAATATGAGTTTTCTTTCCTCTGACATACACCACGACCATTGTTTTTCCAACAGAACCTTCGTAGAAAACGGCTCTGCCCTGATCATCTCTTTCATGAGGTTCACCATCGATACACATGACATATTCCAAGTTGTGTTTGTCTTTCAACTGCCTCAAGAGACTGGCACCTTCTCGGGCACCTTGGGATAATGATTCTTCATCAGGCACTGATAGAAGAAGCAGATTCCCGGAGAAGTCATCTAGTTGAGTGTATTCTTTCAGAAGCATCATGTGAATAGCTGCCCCTGCCTTCATGTCGGCAGTCCCTCGACCAAATATCCAGTTACCGGAATCCAGATCCTGTTTTGTATCCTGGTTGATGTCTGCCTGAGAAATCTGACCGATTAATTCTTCCGGTCGATAGGCCAATTCCTTCAATACACCATAGTCAAAAGAATCGACCACATCATGGTGATGGAGCAAAATTACAGTGTCGGGACCACGACCTTTGCGCAGACCCCAGATGATCGACCTGTCCAATGGATCGTTGTGTAACTGATATTTTCCGAATAGTTCAGGATTTGCTTTGAAATAGTCCAATTCGCCAAGCCAGGTGAGAATGAATGATTCAGCATCTTGCTCCCGAACAGTTCCGGTATCACTCTTGACGGCCACCAGATCATAAAACAATTTTTCCAGTTCTTGTTTATTCATCAGACTACTCCTTATCTATAATCGTTCAGAACTATTAACTATTTGCAATTATTATAGTATAACAATGAATTCTCAGAGTCAAATAAAGCTACGTTTTCGGATATGTTATTTTCTGCTAATCCTTGACAATCAACACTGCTGGTATTACTGTATATATGTGTATATAAAAGTTAAGGAGACAGCAAGTTGAAGATTGTGATCACCAACCGTAGTAATGTGCCGATTTATGAACAAATCAAACAGCAAGTAATAGAAGCCATTTTAACCGATGAACTCAAGGCTGATGATCAACTTCCATCCATCAGACAATTGGCTAAAGATTTAAAAATCAGCGTGATCACCACGACAAGAGCCTATAAAGATCTGGAAGAGGAAGGCTTTGTGGTGAATGTCCAGGGGAAAGGCTGCTACGTCCTGCCTAAAAACGAAAATCTGAATTATGAAAATGTCATGAGGAAGATCGAACAAATACTTTTTGAAGTCCTTTCCCTTCAAGAGAGAATCGATCTTTCGGACGAAGAACTATTGGAAGTGATGCAAACGATCATGGAGGAGAACAGAAATGGATAATGCAGTTGTCGTAAGAGATTTGAGAAAACAGTATCAGACCTTCCTTCTGGATGATATCTCGTTTGATGTCCCAAAGGGATATATCACGGGCTTTATCGGGCCCAATGGTTCCGGAAAAACCACGACAATAAAGTCGATACTATCCTACATAAGGACGGACAAGGGAGATATAGAGGTTTTATCTGAACCTTTGTCCGGCAGCAATGCCTATCTCGACAAAATCGGTGTGGTGATGGATACGCCTTTTTTCGTAAAGGATTGGAAGGTATCCGATGTCGAGAAATCAGTCCGCCCGTTCTACAGCCAATGGGACAGTACAACCTTTCATGACTATCTGAAACGTTTCAAAATCAAGGATTCGCTGAAAGTCAAAGAACTTTCCCGGGGCATGGGGATCAAGCTGATGCTGGCACTCGCCCTGTCACACAACCCGGAACTCATGATCCTGGATGAACCGACCAGTGGATTGGACCCGGTGGCGAGAGAAGAAATCTGTGAGATATTACAGGATTTTGTTGGTGATGACACTAAAACAGTCTTCTTTTCCACTCATATCACCTCAGATTTGGAACAGATAGCCGACTTCATCGTTTTTCTTATCAATGGCAAAGTCGTCTACCAGGGGGAAAAAGATGATCTGTTGGAAAACTATGTCCTGATCAAAGGCGGCACGGGAGATCTTGATTTACTTTCTTCCTATCACTTGATCGGTTTGAAAAAGCATTCGACCGGATTTGAAGCCGTTGGGTTGAAGTCTGAAATGACTGAGATTTCCGATGTCTTCCTGATCGAACCGATCACACTGGAGAAGCTCATCATTTTCTTTCATCGAGGAGAAGTCAGATGAAAAAGATATTAAGTTTTGTCAAACTCGACTTTATGACCATCAGACCATACCTGACAATCAAAAATCTGATCGTCATACTGGCGGTGGCAACGGTTCTAGCTGTCGCCGGAAAGTCTGTCATCACACCGATGTCAATGGTGATCGCCTTTGTGACCATCTATATATCCTATCCATTTGCAGTCGGGGAGCAAAATGGGATCGATCCGCTGTATATTACGTTAGGACTTGATCGAGATACTGTAGTTACAGGCCGTTACCTTTGGGCATTGGCCATGAATATAGCCGGTCTGATCCTATCAGTTGTGATATCGTTCGGATTATCGCTTGTGCTTGACATTCCGATAGTATGGAGCGAAACAGCCCTGATAATGTTGACGATCTTTCTTTTGTTCAGTTTGATCCAGGGGATGCAGTTACCAATTTATTTCAAGCTGGGCTATACCAGAGCAAAATCGTTTGCATATTTGCCGTTTATCATGATCAGTATCATCGTCATCGTCGTCATCAATCTGGGAAAGCGGATTCCGGTTGATAAAATCAATCGTGTTTTAGTCAATTTAGAGCGAAACCCGGGATTGACTATCATCGTCGGACTTCTTATCTGGGCCGGTGCGATGGCCTTATCATATATCTTGTCCAAACGTTGGTATGCCAAAAGAGAATTCTGATCACTAAGATGAAAGGCTTTTGTTTTATGATGAATAAATCAGTTGAGAAATCCAGCAGGGCAACAACAGGTCTGATCGAGTTGTCGTTTCTAGGCGGAGTTTTGTTGTTATCCTTTACCGTCTTAAAATCGGAATATCTGTTTGGCTGGGCAGCTCATAACTGGAAGTTCTACCTGATACTTAGTGCTATCGCTGTTGCATTGCTTTTATTTAACAAGAAAATGATTTCGATCGGAATGACGATTGGCATTACAGTGGGACTTTTCTTTGGGAATTATGTCGGGGGATTGGTTAAAAGTCTAAATGAAAATCAAATTTTAGAAGGTATGACAGCAGAAGAAGTCTACCGTTTGAGACATCACCCTGGATTTGAGATCTGGATGGGTATTATTATACTGTCAATTATCATTGGTTTTGTCGCTCACAAAAAGGCACTTAAGAATAGGTTAGATTAAGCAGAGTCTATTGAGGGGCACTTAATTTATTGACATGTTTGCCTTGCCTGGGGAGCAATTATTGATGAAAACAAATAATCAATGGGATAAACACATGAAGCCTGAGTTGATTGCCCCCTGCGGGATGAACTGCAGATTGTGCTTGGGTTTTATTTTTGCGGAGCTGGACTTAAATAAACATGGCTTCCACAAGGGATACTGCGCTGGTTGTATTCCCAGGGGTGAAAATTGTACTTATATGGGAGAAAAATGTGAATTGGTCAGAACGGGTGCTGTTCGATTTTGTTTTGAGTGTGAGTCATATCCCTGCAAGATGTTACGTTCACTCGATAAAC
>JAAZLX010000014.1 GCA_012799095.1 Tissierellia bacterium | reverse complement strand
AATGTCAATGTGATCCAGCCACTAGTCTGGAATGGTTTTAGCGACTCGGCTCCGATGATGTCAAACCCGGCATTACAAAAAGCGCTGATCGAATGAAAAATACTCATCCAGATACCCTTAGCCAAACCGTAACGAGGCACAAAACTGACACCCAGGATGATCGCCCCCAGGGTTTCGATCAACAATGTCAGCAGGAGGATCGCTTTCGCCAGGCGAATCACACCTGAATAACTGACCTCATCCATCGATTCTTTTAAGGCAAACCGGTCCGACAAACTGAACCTGGCTCCGGTGATGAAGACGCCGATGGTGGCCGTCGACATGATCCCCAGCCCGCCGATCTGGATCAAGATAAGAATGATCAGCTGACCCCAGAAATTCCAAGTGTCTGCAGTGGTCAAGGTGGTCAGTCCGGTAACGCAGACGGCACTGGTAGCAGTAAACAGAGCGTCGATAAATCCGACTCCCCGGCCGGTCTGAGTCACCATCGGCAGGCTCAATAACAGAGTGCCGATCAAAATCATACCGGCAAACCCGATCGCCAGTGTCTTGGCAGGATGTAGTTCCATATGTCTGATTTGTTTTTTCATAGGGTATCCTCGTTTGATTGACTCATTGTACGCTTCCGAATAGGCTCCCTCAATCACTGACCAACAGAATTAAAATGCATTTTTGTCCGGAATATGTTAGGATATGTTAGAGGTTTTATGAGTTACGTATTTGGGTCGATCATCGGATATATTATAGGCAGCATACCCTTCTCTTTCCTGGTCGGCAAAGTGTTCGGCCGGGTCGATTTGCGCAAAAAAGGGTCCGGCAATCTCGGCACCACCAATGTGATCCGAAACCTCGGCCTGGGCGCTGGCATTCTGGCCTATGCCCTGGACATGTTGAAGGGTCTGATCCCGGTGCTGATCATTCGTCAGCTGTGGGGTTATGAAGTCGCCATCATCAGCGGTATGGCAGCAATTATCGGCCACTGCTACTCCGTGTTTACCAGCTTTCACGGCGGTAAAGGGGTCGCTGTCTCGAGCGGTGTCATATTTGCCATCGATCCGATCATTGCCATCATCCTGACCACCGGCCAATTGATCGTTTTTTTTGCCACCCGTATGATGGGACTGGCCTCGATCATCACGGCTGTGGCATTGCCGATCGTGACCTACCTGATGCGTGGTATCGGCCCGTTGTTATACGCTTCATTCTTTATGACACCATTTGTCATCTGGCAACATCGCGATAACCTCAAACGGCTCCTTCAAGGGACCGAAAACAAATTATAGGGAGGCGGTAGGGAGCTGGTGCTTCCTCTGGTCTTCAAAACCAGCGTGAGGTGTTAGGAGCATCTCAGGTGGGTTCGATTCCCATCCGCTTCCGCCATATTATCGATCCAATGGTGAGTTGGTATACAGAATGTAATACAACTTATCAATTATTTTCACATTCCAGTTTTCCGGCTGACCGCTGTCGGCAAAGTGGACCTGAATCAAAAAACTGTCACCTTCAGAATAGACTTCTATCTGACGGGGGATGGTTTCTTTTTTTGCCTGGCGATAACTGCGCAACTTCTGCATCAGTTCACCTTCAGTGATCCGGTCCTGATCGGACAGATAGATCATATGCCGGGCACGGGCATAGTTTTCTTCCTCGACCAAGGTGAGAAATTCCGCCACCATTTCCCGCATATGTCCCCGGTTATAACCCAGGACGGTTTCATCACGCCAAAATGGCTGCTGGAACGACAGTGTTTTGATCGATTCCGCCAGGATCGACCCGTCAAACAAAAACTGAACCGGTCGCTGACGGTCGTTCGATGTCAGCGAATTAACGATTGCCTGAACATGGAGTTGAATATTTTCTTCCCGGACCCCGGGGTGTGAAAACGAGTTTCGCCCGACATCCAGATAGATCCGGTTGTTGTCTTCATAGGCATCATTCACCCGGAGCGATTCCACCTTGACAAGATAACTGGAACTGTAAGCTTCCATGATCGCCCGGAAGCGATCACGCTTGCCCGATTCGATCACCACTGGTAACTCACCGATGTCATCTCCTCTCAGCCCATATACTCTGGCATCCATTTCGATGGTGCCGGTATACGGTGAGATGCTGATTTCAGGTTTGGGATAGTCCAGCGGTTGACTGATCATGAAAAAGAAATTGCCAAAAAGTACCAGCAGACTGGCGATAATTAAACTGCGAAACCAATCGATTTTCATATCCGGTACCTCTTGGGAAGGATCACGACGAAAACTGAGCCCAGACCGGCTTCGGAACGAACTTCGATCCGACCGTCATGCAGGCTGATCAGTTGTTTGGTAATATTCAGGCCTAAGCCTGTCCCGCCCACCTGGCGCGATCGATGCTTGTCGACCCGGTAAAAGCGATCGAAGATGTATTCCATGGCATCCGGTGGGATCCCGATCCCATTGTCCTCAATTTCGATCACAACATCATTTTTCTCCGAGTACTGCCGAACCTTGATCATACCGCCCGGCTCGGTATATTTGACAGCATTGCTCAGCAGGTTGATAAAGACCCGCTTGATTTTATTGAAGTCGTATTCGATCAGGATCTTCTCCAGCCTCGGGACATCCAGGCTGATATTCTTTTCATTGGCCAGAGGCATGATCAAGCGGATGGCCTCCTCCAGAGCCCGTCCGATCGGACGGGTTTCCAGATTCAAAGCGACATCGCGTTTTTGCAGGGTGGCAATGTATAACAGATCATCGACGATCTCACCCATCCGGTCCGTCTCGCTGGAGATGTCTTCTAAAAAGTCAAAGATAACTTCTTTTTCGACCTGATCCTTCGATTCCAGCAGGGACTGCGAAATGATCTTCATCGAAGCGATCGGGGTCTTCAATTCATGGGACACATTGGAGACAAACTCCGACTGCTGCTGATAAACTTCATCCAGACGACGGGCCAAGGTGTTAAAACTGCGGGCGATCTGCTGCAGCTCATCATCCATGCCATGGTCCGTTTTGATTTCATACTCATATCGTCCCCGGGTCATCGCCTCTACCCCCATTTTCAGTTCCTGAAGCGGTGTCAACAACCGGCCGGTGGAATACATGACTAAAATCGATGACAAGATAACAAACGGTAAGCCGATCATAAGCATTCTGGCCGTCAACTGTCGGCCCTGGACAAAGATCGACTCGATATCCTGGACAAACAGCACACTGGCCCGGTCACCATCGCGCAGTTCAAACGGCAGTGTCGTATACATCAGATGGTTGTTGTCATCATCAAGATAGACCTCGGAATTTGACTGCTGAAGCTCCAGACTGGATTGGATCGAAGACAACTGGACCACGTCGGCCGGGTACAGTTCCCCGCTGTCAAAAGCCACCCGCTGATCCTGGGTGATAATCAGAATTCTTGAGGGTGTCGCCCCGAGAAACGACTGCATCTGATAGTCGGTCGTCAGATCGAAACTCATCCGGCGCATACTAAAATAGGCCTCGTTGACATAATCGGCAATATCGCCCGCCCGGGCATATGCTGCAATTGTCGTCTGCTCGAGACCACGGTCCACCAGATAGCCCTGGATCAGATTGCTCATCGTCATCAGAAAAGTCAGGGCTAAAATAAAATAGGTGGAAACAAGTTTCCACCCAAAAGTTGTTTGAAAAATTCTATTGTTTGAAATAGTATCCGGTCCCCCACTTTGTCAGGATAAATTCCGGATGCGAGCTGTCCTGTTCGACCTTTTCTCTCAACCGGCGGATATGTACATCGACTGTCCGGACATCGCCAAAGTATTCATAACCCCAAATTTTTTCCAGAAGCTCTTCCCGAGAGAAGACGGTTCCTTCGTTCAATACCAACAGGAGCAACAGGTCAAATTCTTTGGCCGTCAGGGTGACTTCACGGTCCGGGAAGATGACTTTTCGTCCAAAGGTATTGACGCTGAAATGATCAAACTCAATCACCGACGAAGAACTCATGTTCTTGGGTTTGACCCGGCGCAGGATGGCCCGGATGCGAGCTTTCAGCTCCAGGATATTAAATGGCTTAGCCATATAGTCATCCGCTCCTGCTTCCAGACCTAAAATTTTCGACTCATCGTCGCCTTTGGCTGTCAGCATGATGATCGGGACATAGCTGTCTTCTCTCACCTTGCGGCAAACTTCAATTCCCGACATTTTCGGAAGCATGACATCAAGAATCACCAGGTCAAACTTTCCGTCTGCTATTTTTTCCAGCGCTTCCGTCCCGTCGGCAGCTGTTTCGACAGCATAGCCTTCCTGACCCAGGCTGAATTTAAGACCTTTTAATAGAATAGGTTCATCGTCGACAATTAAAATTCTATCCATCATGATACTCCTTCGTCAATACTCGTTGATTGCCCTCACGCTTGGTTACTCCGATACTGTCAAAGTATTCCAGATATGGAACAACATATTTGCGCGAAAGCCCGGTGATCTTTCGCACATCAGCGATATCTATTTCACCTTTTTCTCTTGTATACCTAATTATATCATTTTTTAAACAAATTATGGTATCCTTTTTGACAACAAATTGAGGATTTATTCGTACAATATCACCCCGTTTGATCAAGTAACGCATGACTTCTTTTTTGGCGTTGGAATATCTGCTGACGACCTCGGTATAATCGGGCACTTCCAGACCGTATTGTTCCAATTGATCCAGTATCTCCTGGGCCAGTTGCGCCTGCACCGGATCGACCGCCACTTGACGGTTTTTCAATTTGATCTTACTATCAGCTACTTCGATCGCCTCTACCTGGCTTAGCCAGACCAGTAGTCGATCAAAATCATCCCGGGCTTCGATCCCCAATGCCTGTTTCACGTCTTCCCGCTCCATCCACTCGGCCAGACTGTCTCGCTGATAAAAGTCATTCAGTATGTCGACTGTCCGGCTGCGCCACTTCTCCAACTGAGTCGGGTCGATCCACTTAGGCCCGAGTTTGACCAGACCGGTCAGATCGAGCTCGTCCTCCCGGATGACAAATTCACGTTCCAGCTGGCTGATGGTCAATCCCAAAGGATATTTGCCATAGATATAGCCGGTATAATCACCCGTCAACTCAAGCGCTGCCCGACGTTTGTTACGTTTGCCCGGCAGAGGGCTGCTGTCAAGCACCTCCAGTCGTCCGATGGTCGCCACCGGCGTCATGGACCGGATGATAGCTTTTTGTCCGTGAAACAGCAGCTGCGGCTTATCCAGCAAAATCTCACCGATGTCCTGATGAAGAACAATCGCTTTTCCCTGGACCTCCGTACTGCCGAGATAGAATTTATAACTGTGATTTGATTTGAACAGATATTGATAATCGGGCAGAATAGTAAACCGGACCAGCGCATTGGCCGAATCGGCATATTTACCGGCGACACTTAAGACGCTGCCCTTCTCCAGTTTGGCTTTGCGCTCACCGCTCAGGTTCAACGCCACCCGGGAATGCATTTTAGCCAGCTCCGTCGGATTTTCATGCGATTGCATGGAGCGGATCTTGAACGTGTCACCACCGGGATATTGGGTCAATACGGTATCGATCGACAGATCGGCACCCTCAAGCGACCCTGTCACAACATCACCGTGCCCCTTGCTTTTAAACAGCCGGTCGACATTCAACCTGGGATAATAAGTCGATTTTTCCTGGGTTTGATCAAAATGGTCGAAAATAAACTGTCGCACCTGATCGAGACCCTGGCCGGTAAACGCCGACACCGGCAGGACGGGAAAATCGGCATAATGAGTCCCCCGGGTCAGCTCCTCGATATCGGCTTCCACCAACTCGACAAAATCCGGGGCCAGATCGGTTTTTGTGATCAAAAACATACCATGGGGAATATCGAGCAGCCGGACAATATCAAAGTGTTCTCTGGTCTGTGGCATGACACCTTCATCAGCCGCCACGACAAACAGCACCAGGTCGATCCCGGTGATCCCGCTCAACATATTTTTGATAAATCGTTCATGGCCCGGGACATCGATGATACTGATGATATCTTCGCCCCGGTTGAGGTATGCGTAGCCCGAGACGATACTGATACCGCGCTTTTGCTCTTCTCTCAACCGGTCAGTCGTGATCCCGCTCAGCGCTTTGATCAAGGTCGTCTTGCCGTGATCGATATGTCCGGCCGTGCCGACAATAAACCGGCTCATGCGTTCCTCCAGCTGTTGAGGGCTTCGATCACGATCAGCTGCTCCTCCTCGCGGATGCAGCGGACATCGATCAAAACCTTATTATCGCGGATCGTGCTGATGATCGGGGTGGAATAGTTTCGCAGGTATTCTTCCAATTGATTGGCAGAATCGACTTCGATCACCAGCTTGGGGCTGTTCAGCCGCTCACGCGGGAGGGATCCTCCCCCAACCAGGGCCTGACCGTCTTCGATCACGCCGGGCAGGCTGATCGCCTCCTGAAGGCGTCTGGCCTGAGCATACAGATCTGATTGATCCCGGCTCAGAAAAGCCAGTGTCGGGACTTCCGCCACCGGATCGCGTTCTATATAATCGATCAAAACAGCTTCCAGGGCCGACAAGGTCAGTTTGTCTACCCTGAGCGCTCTGGTCAGTTGATCTTTTTTTAATTTCTGTATCAACTCAGCCTTGCCCAGTATGATCCCGGCCTGAGGTCCACCCAGCAGTTTATCGCCCGAGATCGACACCAGGTCGACTGTCTGTAATAAGTCTCTTAAATCGTCCATCTGAGTGGCCAGACCGATGTTGACCAGGTAACCACTGCCCAGATCTTCGTACAATGGAAGCTGATACTCATCGGCCAGACGTCGCAGCTCAGCTGACGAGACTTCTGTGGTAAAGCCTTCTATATAAAAGTTGCTCTGATGGACTTTCATCAACAATCCGGTGTCGGAGTTGATTGCCCGCTGATAGTCGGCCAGGTGGGTTCGGTTGGTCGTTCCGACTTCAACCAGTCGGGCCCGGCTGATCGACATGATATCGGGAATCCGGAACGATCCACCGATCTCGACCAGCTCCCCGCGCGACACGATGACTTGTTTATCTTTGGCCAGGGTATGCAGTACCAGCATAACGGCCGAGGCATTGTTGTTGACGATATGTACATCCTCACAGCCGGTCAGCCGTCGGAAATATTCAGCCAAATGACTGTAACGCTCCCCCCGTTTTCCCTGATCGAGATCATACTCCAGGTTGGAGTAGCCCGTTGCCAGGTCGGTGACGTGTTCCATCACCCGGCGGCTCAGAGGTGAGCGGCCGAGGTTGGTATGGATGACCACCCCGGTGGCATTGATCACCGGGCGAAGCTGATGCTTGGGCTTCAGCCGCTGTTTCAGTCTCTCAAGGAAATCAATCAACTCAAACTCCACCAGTGATCCTTCCAGGATATGGTGTCGGGTCTCGTCGAGCAGTTGTCTTAAAGTCTCGACAATATAGTCGCGCCGGTAAATAGTAAGCAACTGGCGGACATCATCTGTTTCTAGCAAGGTATCCATCTTGGGCAGATGGCGTAATCGTTCATTCATAACAACTCCTAAAAAAGAAGGATCATCTCCTTCTTTTCAAAATGATCGGTTTGGTCTGTTTTTCTATCACCCGGCCAATCATGGCCACCGGTGTTTCCACCTTGTGTTTCATCCGCTCCAGCAGCTGTTCAGCTTCCTCCGGCGGCAGGCAGATCAACAGGCCTCCGGATGTTTGCGGATCATATGCGACATAACTTTCCTCCGTGGTCAAATCATGCATCTCGACCTGATCACCATAGAACCGTTGATTATTGAAGTTCCCTCCCGGTATGACCGCCTGTTCGGCTAGCTCCAGTGCTCCCGGCAGAATGGGAAATTCATCAAAATACAACTCACAGCTGGTGTCTGAACCGGACATCATCTCGATCGCATGTCCGATCAGGCCAAAGCCTGTGATGTCGGTACAGGCATGGGGAATGATATCTTCAAAGCAATCGACTGCGTACCGGTTGAGGTATTTCATGCTGAAGGTCGCAGCTTCTTCCCAGTCTTTTGCCGCTTTTGATTGTTTGATCCCGGTCGATACGATGCCGGTACCGAGCGCTTTGGTCAGCAGCAACACATCGCCCGGCTTAGCCGTGCTGTTGGCGGTGAAGCGTTTGGTCTCGACAAACCCGATGACACTTAAGCCGTACTTCGGCTCATCGTCTTTGACTGAGTGACCTCCGACCAGCAGGGCGCCGGCTTCCATTACTTTGTCGGCTCCGCCTCTTAGGATGTCCCCCAGGATATTGATATCCATACTGTCGGGAAATCCGACAATATTCAGGGCGATTTTCGGTTGACCGCCCATGGCATAGATGTCACTCAAGCTGTTGGCGGCGGCAATTGCACCGAAATCATACGGATCGTCCACGATCGGCGTAAAAAAATCAAGCGTTGCAATGATCGAACGCTCCTCATCGATTCGGTAGACTGCGGCATCTTCTGAATTTTTAAACCCGGCCAGCAGGTTTTCATCATGGAACTGCGGCAATTGATGTAATATATCCGATAACCTATCGGGACTGATTTTGGCTGCTCAGCCGGCAGCTGCCGCACATTGTGTCAAACGGACTTGTTTTGTTATATTCATGTTATTCTCCTAACCAAATAGTAACATATCACCGGTGTTTTTCAAAGAAATCCAGGATGTCCTGCTGTTTTTTCGGACCGATTCCGGACACTTCGATCAGGTCGTCCAGTCCGGCCGAGGGATGCTCAGCCAGATAATCCAGGATCCGCTCCGCAGTGGCCGGGCCGATCCCGGGCACTTCCAGCCAGTCATTGATATTTTGGCTCAACCCGGTGGACGGAGAAGGCACTTGCTCTCCGGTATCGTCATCAGTTGGCATGATGATTTCCGGTATGATGATCTTTTCTCCGTCGATCAGCTTCTGCGCCAGATTGATCCGGTTTTCATCAGCCGTACCGCTCAATCCACCGGCCAGATCGATCAAATCTTTCAACCGGGCAGTCTGCTCGATCGAATAAACTCCGGGCTGTTTGACAGCCCCGGACAATTGAATCGTCACCTGCCTCACGGGTGGATCCGGCAACGGTGTCATGCCATAAAACTGCTGCCACAATCCAATCAAAAAAATGACGACCAGCCCGATAATGATTCCCCACTGCTTCATACTTTTAGTATATGTGATTGCCCCCGTCAGCGATCCTTCCCAGCAAATTGTTCCAACAAAAAAGCTCCACCGAAGTGGAGCTTAAGGCTATTCTGTGTCGGCTGAAAGATCGATCGTTGCCGGTGCTGCGTCATCCCCTTCGGGACGCATGGCCTTGTTATGGGCATGATTAGCCTGCTTCCAGGCATACAATACCAATGACAGCCCGATGGCACCGTAGGCGACGATATTACGGAAATACTCGCCATTTTGCGCATCGTTCAATAACACTTTCCCGGCAAAGGGGGCGATGTAGAACAATGTGTGGAACAACAGAACCCCAAGGAAAGCTTGTCCGACGGTGGCCCGGTTGACGGTTGCACCGCCGACCAGCAGGGCAGCTACCGAATACAGACCGATCGAAACGTGTGAACCATAGGTGTTGAGAACCCCCAGGTTTTCCAGTAAGAAGATATGGCCCATCGCTGCCATCACCGTTGAGGTGATCATAGCAATGATCCGGGTCCGATCGACATTGATACCTGAAACCGCTGCGATCGACTGCGATTGACCGACCGAACGGAAATCCTGACCCAGTTTGGTATTGATCAACCAGTTGACAAACAGCCCCACCAGGATGATCAGACCATATGTCACCATCGGAATGTCGACTTCATTCAACCGCAAAATGCTGGCTGGATAAAGCATGGTCGAATGGCCCAGGAACATGATCAAGGTGCCAAGCAGTGAAACAGCCAGAGGAATCAGCAACCATTTGTCACGCTGTCCTTTGATTTGCTTGCTTCTGAGGTAACGTACCAAATAGATGAGGGATAAAATCCCCAGGAAAACAGTCATCGCCAGGAAAAACGGCATCTGAGACAGGTTGGCAAGGGAATATTTGATACCTGTACCCATACCATCCCCCAGATTGACGGTATTACGAATACCGATGCCTCCCGGGATCAACAGCTCTTTGGTCCGGATCGGAATGAACCGGCCCATCAAAGCAAGGTAAATAAGCAACCAAACCCCCTGAGCAAACAAACTCAACAGGAGCGAAGTGATCATTTCCAGGCCGCGGGTTTTATTGAGCAGCTTTCCGATCATCCAGCCTAAAATGATGCTGATAGGAATCGAGATCAGGATCGCCATAGACAATCCAAACAAGCCGTTCCAGCCCATGTCTGCTACGAAAATGACCGCTGCCTGAGCTGCCATCGCGCCGACTACGATACCGAAGTTAAGACCCATCCCGGCCAGGACCGGAATGATCAATGCTAATACCAAAAAGGTATTTCGGGCAAATCGTCTGACGATATCATTGACCAGGATGTGGATCGGTTGTTGTGCGATCAAAATACCGGCGATGGTCAGGGTGAGGAAGATGATCGTAACGATATTGTCGATAAAAAATCGCTTTAAACTAAAATTACGCATTCGTTTTACCTCCTACCTTCGCCAGGGCGTATAAGATAACGCCGTAAGTTGTGATGACGCGAAAGACATCGGAAAGTCCGCCCGCCGGCACCAGTTCGTTGGCCACCGGTAGCGAAACGACCAACAGGCTGTTGAATAAGAACGCCCCGATCAATACGTGGGATATTTTAGCCTTTTGGGCACTGGCTCCCCCGATCAATATCGCAGCAACAGCACCAAAGGCCATGGTTTGAGGCGCATTATACAATTGCATATATCCAAAGCCCTGGGAATAGATGATGATCCCGATTGCTCCCAAAACAGTAGACAGGATGACGCCGAGTAAGCGCGAACGATTGACATTGATCCCGCTTGATTCGGCAAACTTCGGATTGTCACCGACCGCACGCATAGCGACGCCGGTGCGTGAATTGATAAATAAATAAACCAGGTAACAGAACAACAGGAAGAATAGAATCATGCCGGTCGGAATTTGAAACTTAATAGCTGACTCAATACCATATGTATCTGTAATATACTGTCCTGTCTTATTGAACAAGAACATGTGTGATCCGGTAGCGTGATTTTCGACCAGTTTGAAGGATAAAAAGTCATTCAACAAACCGCCATACGTGTTTTCCATGGTGATCGTGTTTTTCAGACCTTTTCCGATCGGCCAGATCATCGCTCTGTTTTTAAACGGCAGGACCAGCCAGGCAATACACATCAGGGCAACAAAGGAAAAGGCGGTATATGTGGCAATAACCATTTCCGAACCCTTGACCCGATTGAGCAATTGGCCGTACAGCCAGCCAAACACCGCGCCAAAGAAGATCGCTCCTATTATGGCAACGATCAATCCGACCCATTGGTGCATGAACATGGTTTGAGGAACAAATTCCATGCTGATCAGCATCCCCAGAAGGCCGCCGACGATTCCGATCGGTAGACCGAAGTTTGGTCCTGTTCCGGCTTGGATCGCCGGCACCATCGCCAGAACGAGAATACCGTTCATACCATAGCGGACAAGTGAGTCGCCCAGCAACACACCGATCGGTTGCTTTAATATAGCCGCGATCACAAACAATAACAAGAGGAATACCGTGATGACAAAACGCGGCAGATTATCGCCTTGGGCAAGACTCTTTATTTTGTCGATCATTTGGCACCTCCTCTTACTTTGTTGTACGTTCCGGCCATCATCAGTCCGAAATCAGCATCGGAGTCTTCCGGATGTAGGATTCCTTCGACTTTACCTTCATTGACAATGACGATCCGGTCGCTGATCGAACGCAGTTCGGCCAGTTCCGAAGAAGTCATGATGATCGTCATCCCTTCTTCGTTCAGTTTGATCAGATTATCAAGGACCAGCTTCTTTGCGCCAATGTCGATCCCCCGGGTAGGCTCACTGACTAACAATAAGTCGGGTGCCAGTGTGACAGCCCGGGCCAGACAGACCTTTTGCTGATTGCCGCCGGAAAGGCGTTTTGAGAATTGGTTCGGTCCAAGACAGCGAATATCAAATTCTTCGATCATTTGATTGGCGTGTTCCCGAATAGCTTCTTTATCACGCAGCGTAAACGGTCCGGCTTTTTTCAAAAATTGACCCTTGACCTGCATGCTGGTGATGGCAATATTGTCCTCGATCGATGAGTCAAGCAACAGGCCGATGCCTCTGCGATCCTCTGACACAAAGGCGATCCCGCTATCTAACGTGCTTTTGGTGTCGTTCAGCTTTAACGTTTTCCCTTTATAAGTAATGCTTCCGGTTGTCGGATACAGTCCCATGATCCCATTGGCAATCCCGATCTTCCCCTGACCGGCCAGACCGCCGATACCGAGAATTTCACCTTTTCGGATTTCCAGGTCGACACCCTTGACTGTTTCACCCGGCATATTGACATGCAAATCAGAGATCGACATGATGATGTCGGCATCTTCTGCTACTTTTTTATCTTTCGGTAAGATCTCAACTTTTCGGCCGACCATCAGTTCAGCCAGTTCAACTACATTGGTGTCATCCGTTTCTTTTGTCGCTACCCATTCCCCGTCGCGCAGGATCGTTACCCGATCAGCACAATAGATGACTTCATCCAAACGGTGGGTAATAAATAGAATCCCGATACCTTCATTGGCCAATTTTTTCATAGCATCCATCAGGTTTAAGGCTTCGGATTCTGTCAATACAGCGGTTGGTTCATCAAAGACCAACACTTTCAAACCGGTTTTATCAATTTCCCGGGCGATTTCAACAAACTGCATATAACCGACCGGTAAGCCCGATACCCGGGTATATTCGTCGATCCCTATGTCCAGTTTGTCAAGTGCAGCCCTTGCATCCTTGGCATTGCGGGCGATATCGATCGTCTCCATGCGCGGATTTCTGGTGACCGCACTGACAAGATTGTGTTTTGTCAGTTCGCGGTTCAATTTCACATTTTCCGATATGGTAAATCCCGGAATCAACATAAATTCCTGATGGACCATACCAATTCCCTCATCCATAGCCTGGTGAGGGCTGACAATATTGGTCGGTTGACCATTGATCGACACTTCGCCTTCGAATCCGCCGGTCGTCTGGATGACCGACATGCCAAAAAGAATATTCATCAAGGTCGATTTCCCGGCTCCGTTTTCACCCAACAATGCGTGAATCTCACCCGGCTTGACACTTAGATTAACATTCTTCAGCACTCGATTGCCAAAATAGTCTTTTGAGATATCTTTCATCTCGAGTACGTTCATTTAGCCTCCTACAAAAAACCAAGGTTGCCCAAAAAGGCAACCTTGGGGTAACTTCCAGCTGTCTCTTAGAAGTTCAGGAACCCAACCAGAATCATCAGATAATTGGGATAAGTTGTTCCGCTTTCGACCAGCGGTGTAATGGTGATTTCTGCGCCTTCAGGATATACTTCCTTAACATATGCTTCCATATAGCCTTTCATGGCATTGGCATCCTGCTTGTCGGTAATATTACCTTGAGCATAATCTTTCGCATATTCAGCACCGGCTTCAACAAACATCATAGCAACCGGTACAGGCCATGTCGACAGACGACCGGTCATACCTTTTTCAGCAATGATATCGCTGACAGTTTCGATCATATAGCTTACATCACCCTTTTTGTCTTCCGGTACTTCAACATCGAGAGCAGCCGGGAAGCCGTGGAAAGGTGACGGGCAGCAAGGTTGCGGATACAGTGCGCCTGTTTCAACAACCATCTTGATCAGCGGAATCTGCATACCACAGTTGGTTGAGAAGAAGGCGGTGTCTTTACCGTATTCTTGAACAACTTTCGGAACATCTTCAATAATGAATTGTTGGGCACCCGGGAGACCAGCATCACCGGTCGGGTCCGGAGCGTCGCGTTCGATGAATACGATGCCTTCTTTTTCACTGTTTTCACGGAACAGGTCACGACGGGCTGCCAGCAGCGCGTAGGACATGTGACGTGGGAAAGAATAGTGAACGAAGGTCTTTGCACCCATAGCTTTTGCTTGAGCGATAACGGTGTTACCCATGGCCAGTTCGTCCGCTGCTAATACAAGGTCAGCTTGTGCGGAAATTTCCGGCGGATCTTCACCCGGTGTTCCACCAATGATGAGAATGTCAGGATTGATTTCACGGGCTTGAGCAATACCGGCACTAACACCGGGGACCGCTTGAACGATAACAATGGCTTCAATGCCAGGTGTTTGGGCAAGGGTCACGATGTTGGAAATCGTAGTTTCTTGTTCATCCATGAATTTGTCAGGATATGTCATGATCTCTACGTGTTCAGGACCGTATTTGGCCAGAACATTTTGAGCTGCTCGGTACTCTTCTTCGTTTTGCGAGACGGTACCAGTAAGTATGCCGATCTTCCAATCGCCTTCATCACCAGTTTCAGCTGGTTCTTCGGCGGCGGGTGTTTCTTCTGCTGGTTCTTGTGATTCAGAAGCCGGTGTACATGCAACCAGGCTAAAAACCATAACAAGCGCCAGTAAAAGCGTTAAAATTTTCTTCATGTATTTTCCCCCTATGAGAATTGATTTAGAACCATTTTAACGACAATCTAACGAAATGGCAACAAGAAATATAGAATGGCACCGTCACAAAAGGCATAATTATCATATGCTAATAAAGGAAACCCGTCTGATATCAACTCTTGCACAGGGTTAATACCAAACGGGCTGTCTATTCCATTACATTAAATTAATTATATTATCGTTACGATTTTAACCAATCCTATTCATCAAACAAGCTAAATAACTCGT
Source organism: Tissierellia bacterium (assembly GCA_012799095.1). Taxonomy (GTDB): domain Bacteria; phylum Bacillota; class Clostridia; order Peptostreptococcales; family Acidaminobacteraceae; genus DUPT01. The sequence continues at coordinate 5,154 of JAAZLX010000014.1, read as the reverse complement.
CTTTCGGAATGGAATAGTAACGAGTTCCGGCTTCGTTTACGGTTATGAAATAATACTCGTTTTCATGCTGATACGTAAAATACGTATCCTGTCCCACCTGGGTAACTTCCGGCAGGGCATGCAGATGATCATCATGCTCGATCAACGTCTGATGTTCGGCTGAACCGATCATGACGTCATCTCCCCATATGATCGGTTTGACAAAAGCAAACTCAGATAAGGGACCGCCGCCATGAAAGTCTGTGATCCGCAAATAATAAAATGTGTCCCCTTGAAGGATATAGGTCAATAGGTCGAGCCGATCATCCAGTAGATAATAGTCATACAGATTGAGGCCGGGTTCGACCACCTCGACCTGTTCCCCATCGGTTGTCATTTTATACAATCCGACATCGTTACCAACCATTTGCAGATAATACATGTCTTCTTTGTGGAGTTTCAGATCAAACCCGTCTTCGATCACCGTGACCAGAGAGCCATCTTCCGGATCATAACTGACGATAGCAATATCCTGGTTGTCTTTGTCATACGTGAAGAAAAGCTTGCCATCACGGACAATGTACTCTGATGTGAATGGGCCGTGATACAGAGGCTCATTGATGATGTCCGTTTGCTCTTTGGTATTGATATCCAGCAAAAAGATCCTGCCCAGCTGGGTAGACGGGTTCTTCTCGACCACCACCAGCTGATCATTCAACTTGGCTTTGATATCGACCCACTCGGTGGCCCGGTCAACTTCATACAGCAATTCCATCTCGCCCATATTGTACGAGTGGACCTGGATCATATCACCAGTCAACACGGTACCATAGGCGATGCCGGTCTCAGGGTCGATGAATTCCACATTGACAGGATGCTCGGTAGCTGTATCAAGCATCGATTGGTATAGCTCGCTTGATATAACTTCACCAAAATGTTCATGATCATGTTCCTCAGGCAGGGGAACCGGGGTTGCTTCACCCGAGGGAGTTTCGATCGGGGTTGAGGTCGCTGGATCGGCTGGTGGCTCCTCCACTTGCCCGGTCGTGCATGACACGGCAAATAGCAGCACCAGCGCCAGACCTAACAGCCGCTTCATTCTTCCTCTTTGTATGCGATAGTCTCGATTTCGACATCACAATTGAGCGGTAATGTCTTGACGGCAAAGGCCGACCGGGCCGGTTTGTGATCACCGTAGAACTCGGCATAGGCTGCGTTCATCGCCTGAAAATGATCCATCGAACTTAAAAACACCGTGCTTTTTACAACATGGGACGGTTCGAGACCGGCAGCTTGAAGCACCTGATCAATATTTTTAAATACTTGTCGGGCCTGTTCTTCTACTCCGCCCTCGACCAATTTCCCGGTGGCCGGGTCGATCGGTGTTTGACCGGATAAAAAATAAAAGCTTCCGGCTTGGATTACTTGGCAATACGGACCGATCGCTTTTGGCGCGTTATCCGAATGATATGTTTTCATACAACTCCTCCTGTAATTTCATTTATATCTTAATACCTTTAAATCAGTCTATCAATCAGCCAACCACGATTGCAAGAAAAAAAGGGCATTTGCCCTGTTCTTTCTATAAACGGTTTATTCTCCGCTCGATAATAAAATGTTTTCCAACCGGGCTACCGGTAAGCGATAATGTTGATCCTGATAGACAAAGTAGACCCAGTCATCGATCAAATTTCGAAAGTGGATGTCAGTCGGCATCTGGACCAGCGTATTATCTAATAGGAGAGAATCGCGAACCCCATTTCTGCCAAACACCAACCGCTGACTTTGAAAACGGGCGTCAAACGGTTCAAACTTCTCCACTTCGGCTGAGCCGAACGCATCTTGGATCCTGAGAAAATGGTCCGACTCAGGATTTTGGATCATTGTCAATAAATCGATCCCGCCGTCCCGAAAAAAATAACTATAAACATGGGAATGTTGCGGTGCGAACGACGTTACATTCGTCCTGTCAGCTGATGTCGATTCGATCCCGGAGGCCTCACCTTTGCGATAGACATAATACAGTCGTCCATCAAAGAGTTTGGGTTCAAATCCATTGGCAACAAAGACACTGAGGTCTCTCCACGGTGGAAAATAACAATAGATCACATGGCCCTTATGGGACGATTGCGATTCAATATAGATCTTATCTTCCCAGACGAGGGCATCGCCTAATTCTTCGCCGTAGAGGTCAGCTATGACGGTTTCCCGAACGAGTGCCGGTTGAAAAGAAATCAATTGCTGCCCACCGTTGGTCTGGCGAGAGATCAACCATTCATCCTCCAGCCCGGCTAACAATCGGATCGGTTCATGAGAATAATAATGCACATCGCCTTGCTGATCGGTAATAACAAAAGACCGGCCGCGTTGTTCTACGCCATAAAAGTTTTCTTGATAAACGATATCGACCGATATCGGCATTGGGTGGGCTCTGGATAAAATCTGTTCCAACTCATCTGTCGCCAAGAGACGGTCACCTATCCGTTCCATTTCCATCACTGTCAAGGATCGACTGTCCTGTTGGGGATAGACACTAAAAAATAAACCTAAGATCAGGATGACCAGAGCGACTTTTTTCACAGATTTTCTCCTCTCTTTGTACTCACAAACATCATAGCTTATGAAGACAAAAAAAGGGTCGTTTTGGAACCAGATCGACTGGGAATTATCGTTGAAACCAAAATAGGCAAAATGGATGAACTTTTCCCCATTCATCTAAATTAGTTGTCGGATATTATTAGTTGATTAGTCTGTAGTTGTTCTTTCAACCTTTCAAAAGCCCCTGATTCCAAACCATACAGATGATACAAAAAACCGCTCAATCAAATCGACTGAGCGGTCAGCGTCATCGGATGACCAGATCCAACAACAACATCACGGCAACTGCTATAAAGAAACTATAGCCGAACGGGGTCAGCGGTTTGCGTTTTGGGAAGGCCTTTGACACCTTTTTCGAAGTGCTGTTTTCTCCTTCTTCAGCCTCCGGATCGGGTTGTTTATCATAGACCAGTCGCCAGCTCAAAATCAATCCTAATACGATATAGATGCTCATTGAAATCATTAGGAATCGATCAGCTGCCCAACCCGGTCCAAATAGCTTGGCGGCCAGAAAGCTGACTCCACCCAACACGAGCCCGACTATCACGACCTTGAACGTTTTATTCATTGCACCTCCTAGACGACAAGTGAAATCAGCTTATCAGGTACATAGATGAACTTTTTCACAGCCGGTACATATTTGGAATAACTCTCATGAGCCTGGACCAGTCCTTTTACTTCATCCTGAGATGCTCCCAGCGGTGCAATGATTTTAAAACGGACCTTGCCATTGACCTGGACCGGGATCTCGATTTCATCTTCCCTGGTTTTGTCGGGATCGAACCGGGGCCAGTCTAACGAACTGATCGGATCATCATGACCCATCATCTGATACAACTCCTCGGTCATATGGGGAGCTACCGGATTGAGCAGGACGAGCAGGACCTCATATTCCTGTGGGCTGAGTTTATCTTTTTTATAGTACTCGTTCAATAGCGTCATCATTTGAGCGATCGCAGTATTGCCTTTGAGGTGTTCATAATCATGGGTGACTTTTTCGATCGTCTGATGGATCAGGACCTCAAGTTCTTTGCGATAGCCCCTCAGGCTCGGGTCGACCTTGTCAAAGGCAAACCAGACCCGGTCCAAAAATCTCTTGGTGCCGGCCAGTCCATCATTGCTCCAGCTGACCGCTTTTTCAAAGTCACCGATGAACATTTCATATGCTCTCAGAGCGTCTGCTCCGAAATTTTGAACAATTACATCCGGGTTGATGACATTTCCCCGGCTCTTGGACATCTTCTCACCGTTTTCCCCCAGAATAAATCCATGAGAGGTCCGGCGGGAATACGGTTCAGACTGCGGGACTACCCCAATATCATATAACACCTTGTACCAGAAGCGAGAATACAGCAAGTGAAGCGTGGTGTGCTCCATCCCGCCATTGTACCAGTCGACCGGCATAAAGTAATCGATCGCTTCCTGAGATGCAATCTCATCGCTATTATGTGGATCGATATAACGCAGGAAATACCAGCAGCTGCCGGCCCATTGCGGCATCGTGTCCGTCTCACGTTTGGCCGGTCCACCACAGCGGGGACAGTCGACATTGACCCAGTCGGTGATGGTAGAAAGCGGGCTGGAGCCGTCGTCTGCCGGTAAATAACTCTCAACTTCCGGTAAAACCAGCGGCAATTCGTCATAGCCAAGCGGCACCGGTCCACAGGTGGGGCAATTGATGATCGGGATCGGTTCTCCCCAGTAGCGTTGACGACTGAACACCCAGTCTCTTAATTTGTACTGGATCTTACGCTCGCCCAGACCCTTGTCCTGTAAGAACCGGATCATGGTCTCGATCGCTTCCGGGACGCTCAACCCATTGATGAAATCGGAATTGACGATCTCGCCGTTTCCGGTATACGCTTCCTTGGACAGATCACCGCCCGAGACGACTTCGACGATATCCAGGTCGAATTTTTTGGCAAATTCATAGTCGCGCTGATCATGGCCCGGTACAGCCATAATAGCACCTGTTCCGTATTCCATCATGACATAGTCGCTGATAAAGATCGGGATCGCCTGTTCGGTCGCCGGATTGAGTGCAGTGATGCCTTCCAGCCGGACGCCGGTCTTGTCTTTGACCAGCTGCGTCCGTTCAAAGTCACTCTTGTGCTTGGCTTCGTGGCGATAGCGTTCGATCTCGTCCCAATTGTTTAGTTCAGCCCGATGTCGGCTGACCATGGGATGCTCCGGAGCTACCACCATATAAGTGGCACCGAAAATCGTATCGGGCCGGGTGGTGAATACCTCTAACTTTTCATCGCTTCCGATGATGGGAAAATGGATCAACGCACCATCGGAACGACCGATCCAGTTCTTCTGCTGGACCTCTACCCGATCGATAAAATCAACTTGATCAAGATCATCGATCAACCGTTGGGCGTATTTTGTGATCTCGAGCATCCACTGTTCCATTCCGCGTCTCACGACCTGGGTGTGACAGCGTTCGCATTCTCCACCGACCACCTCTTCATTGGCCAGGCCGACTTTACACGAAGGACAGAAATTGATGTCCATTGTCGTCTTATACGCCAGGCCCTGTTCAAACAACTTCAAGAAGATCCACTGGGTCCACTT
>JAAZLX010000013.1 GCA_012799095.1 Tissierellia bacterium | reverse complement strand
TCCGTTCAACATTTTCAAGTAGGGGTTTAAACCCTTGTTCAACCTTGAATACACTGCTTGCTTACTTACTCCAGCTCGATCAGCGAACTCTGCCAATAAGGCTGCCTGGACACCGATAGGAGAATACTGCTTTTGACCGGTATCCGATTTTGCCGTGATCACCAATACTAGACCCGATAAGGTCAGAATCATGCCCAGAAAATTAAATGGACTTAACGTTTCTCCAAAGATCAAATAACCTGCTACAGCGGTCATAATCGGTGAAATCGAAAAGATCAGCATCGTGATACGGGCTCCGATCGTCTGGAATGCTAGGATCAAAAAATTATCTCCCACCGCAAAAGCGATCAGTCCGGATAAAATCAGCCAGATTGCCCCCTCGGTCTGAGCCGGAACGACCAATACTTGTCCTGAAACCATTAATGATAACAAGCTGACAAAAACGAGGCCAAGGCTGAGGCGTAAAAAGTTGACCGAGGGAGCCCAGACTCCTTTGGTGAAGTGTTCATCAAACAGGCTGGTGATCGTCCATGCCATGGCTGCTCCGAGAGCTGCTAACTGACCAAGAAGTATCATGCGATTTCCTTGATCGATTGTCCCTTTTCCCGCCAGGGAAGATACATCATAAACCAGCAAAGGCCAAACAAAGCGGCAAATGCAATCAAATAACCGGGATTGCCCAACCGGTGTTCAAACATTTCAAACGGGGTACCGATCGGAGCCCAGTTCATAAACAAAAAGTTGGTATTCAACAGCTTGTTCAGTGGATAGATGACTGCTGCTATCCCCAGAAACCACGGCAGGACCTTTAGAAACCGCTTACCATGGGGTCGAAAGCCATCAATGAGCAGCAGGATGGGCAACAAAACCAACGTGGCATGGATCGTGTTGGCCTGCCAAAACATGATATTAGCTACCGGCAGTTCCGCCCAGTCGGGACTGATCAGAGCAACCAGTCCACCGGGCAGACCCATAGCATAGAGCCATTCAGCAAGGTGAGCTTTTCTCGTCACCAAGTAGATCGCTATCACAATGATATTGATTCCGCAAAGGTGAAACGGCAGGTTAGCCCAGCTGAACTGGCCTAACACGGCTAAATAAACATCCTTCAATAATTCGTTCAAAATAGCAAAAACAGCCACACCGGCGATGATCTTATCACGGGTAGCCCGATCAGACAGTTTGAATTGACGTATAATTCCGTAGATGATCAAGCCTAAAAAAATAAGTACGCTAAAATGGATCAGGCTAAAAACACCTGTTCCGATACCCGGTGCGACCGTATCGACTGTGGCAAATATTTGTGACCGGTCCATTTGTTATTTTACCTCTATTCGTTCTAACATTTGATTGATGATAGCTTCAGGTGGCTGATCTCCATCGATCTGAACCACCCGGTCTTCTGTTTCAGCAATTTGTCGATAGCCCTGGCGGACCCGCTCGTGAAACAATCGGGTTTCTTTGTCCAGCCTGTTTACCACACGACCGCTATCGGCGATTCGACTCAATCCGATTTCGGGATCAAGGTCGATCCAGAAAGTGATATCAGGTAACGCACCCTGGATGGCAAATTCATTTAACTGCCGGATCTGTGTCATACCAAGCTCGCGGGCATAGCCTTGGTAAGCGATCGAAGAATCGACATAGCGATCCATCAGAACCACCTGTCCCCGCTCCAGTGCCGGCAAAACTTTTTCCACCAGATGCTGACGACGTGATGCCGCAAATAACAGGGCTTCTGTGATCGGATCCATTGCGGTGTTATCCAATCGCAAAATGATTTCTCTAATTTGTTCTGCGATCCGCACTCCCCCCGGCTCTCTCGTGACTATTACATCATGGCCTCTGCGCTCAAGCTCCTGTCGCAACATTTCAATCAGCGTGGTCTTACCGCTACCTTCACCACCTTCAAATGATATCCAATAACCCTTCATGATTCCTCTTTCGTCAGCTCTTTTTCCCAAATTTCCGGTTGGAAGCCAACGAGGACTGTGTCATTCGTGGCAATGATGGGACGCTTGAGCAACATACCGTCGCGTGACAGCATGTCATATTGTTGTGGTTGCGGTATATTATCCAACTTACCTGCCAGACCGAGCGCTCGGTAGCTATTGCCCGATGTGTTAAAAAAACGTTTTAACTCCAGACCTGACAAGGCATGTAATTGTTTCAGCTGATCAGCCGTAGGAGGATCCTGTCGAATATTGATATATTCGTAGGAATATCCCTGTTGGTTCAGCCAGCTGGCGGCTGCCTTACAAGTAGAACACTTGGGATAACAATAAAATTTCATTTCCTGCCTCCTAATGAAAATGATCATACACTGCCTGGGCACTTCGGGCATCGACACCCTCGACTTCAAGCAATTCGTCCAAACTTGCTTTCATGATACCATCGATCGTCCCAAAATGGGCCAGCAGCTTTTTCTTGCGGACCGGACCGATAAACGGAATGTCATCAAGTACAGAGAATGCCAGGCTTTTACCGCGTAGCTTTTGGTGATAGCTTAAGGCAAAGCGGTGGACTTCTTCCTGGATCTGATAAAAGAACCGGTATATATTCGTGTTGCGATCCAGTTTGATCAAGTTGTCCTCAAAGTACAAACCATCCGTCCGGTGCCGATCATCCTTGACCATCCCGATGACCGGGATCGATAAACCCAATGCCCTAAGGACTGAATTGGCTGCCCCGACCTGGTTCTTACCACCGTCGACCAGGATGAGATCGGGCCGCTTTCCGAAGCCTTCCTCTTGAAGACGGCGCAGACGCCTGGTCAGCACCTCTTCCATGGAATGATAATCATCCGGTCCCTTGACGTGTTTGATCCGAAACTTACGATAATCAGACGGCTTCTTCTTAAAGTCTTCAAAAACGACCATGCTGGCTACACTGAGATAGCCGAAGATATTTGAAATATCATAGGCTTCGATCCGTCTGATGTCGTCCGTGCTGACAATACTCGATAGGATAATGGCGATTTCTTCGTTGCGCTTTTGTTCCTGACGGATCCGGTCAGTAAATTTTTCAAGGTACTCCTGGGCGTTTTTCTGCACCAAAGTCAATGTGTCACGTTTCTCACCCCGCCTGGGCTCTGTCAAACGGACTCGATGGCCGGCCAATTGTAGGAAGTACTTCTCCAACAGCTCAGCTTTCGGAACTTCCGGAATAATAATCTCACCCGGCACAAAATTGGCTTCCTGATAGTATTGCAGCAAAAACTCTTCAATGTATTCACCATCCGTCTTATCGATCAGGTTGTCAAACAGATGGTTTTCCCGTTCGATGATTTTGCCATCACGTCGGATAAAAACTGTGATACAGATATCTTCGGCCAGACGGGCCAGACCGATATAGTCGCGGTTGTCCTGCCGGACATCGGTCACTTTCTGGTAGTAGGTCAGATTTTTGACTGCCTCCAGTTGATCACGGTATTGGATCGCCAGCTCAAAACTCAATTTTCCAGCTGCTTCATCCCGACGCCGCTCCAGTTCTTGAATAACCGGTTTTCGATTGCCTTCAAAAAACTCGATCATGCTTTCAATGTGGGCATCATATTGCTCGTGGACATCTTTTCCGGTACACGGACCGAGACATTTTCCCATGGAATAATATAAACAGGGCCGCTTGATGGTATGAAGCGGAACATCACAGCGACGGATAGGATAGATGTTTTTCAGTGCTTCCATCACCAGATTGACATCATAGCCACTGGTGAACGGACCGAAGTATCTACCTTTGCCCTCTACTTTTCGCACCCGGATCAGTCTGGGATATTCTTCATCGGTGATCTTAATGATAGGATAACTTTTATCATCCTTGAGCATGATATTGAACTTGGGCTGATTCTGTTTGATCAGGTTGGATTCGAGCAGCAGGGCTTCGGTTTCACTATTGACGATGATATAGTCAAATTCAGACGTATTGACGACCAGAGTCTTGGTTTTGTTGGGGTGTTTATCAACACCGTGAAAATAGCTCGATAGCCGATTGCGTAATCGCTTGGC
>JAAZLX010000080.1 GCA_012799095.1 Tissierellia bacterium | reverse complement strand
CCTGCCGCTAACGTCAGATCGATTTGGTGCGAACCGATCGGGTACCAGCCGTGGGCAATGGAATTAGTGCTTGCCCCTTGTTCAACTGCGATCGGGTCATCAAAACCTCTGAACTGACCAAGGAATTCATTCCGGTCGGTATCAAAACCGGCGATAGGACGGTTGACGCCAAAAAAAGCATAATGATTTCTGCGCTCACGATATTCTGTTTTATGGTAGATCGTAGTATCTTCGACCTCAACCTCCGCGATATTCAGATTGCGTTGAAAGTTTTGACTATCATCAACCGCATCCCAGAGACACCACTCAATAAAACTGAACAACTGGATCGTTTTAGGCTCATCAGATCGATTGGATAGATCGAGACGGTGGACTTCACAGTTGTCATCCAGCGGTACAAAGCACGTCAGCTTGCTGATTAAATCTTCTTTTTCACTTTCGATAATGGTATAGCCAAGACCATGGCGGCAGGTGTATTTGTCCAATGGAGTCTTACAGGGGAGATAGCCCGGATTCCAGGCTGGTTTGTTTTTTTCTTTGAGATAATAATACCTTCCCCCGGTATCGGCTGGAACATTATTATAACGGAACCGAGTTAACCGCTGAAGTCTGGCATCACGATAAAAGCTATAGCCGCCCAAAGTATTAGAGATAAGACCGAAAAAGTCTTTGTTTCCCAGATAATTGATCCATGGTAATGGTGTGGCCGGTGTATTGATTATATATTCCTTGTTTTTATCGTCAAAATACCCGTATCTCATGTTGTCCTCTTTACTATAACGGTTTCGTAGTTATCTTTATATTAGACTAAGAAATTTAAAAAATCAACAATAATAAGGCGTTTAAAGGATAATATATGAATTATATATCTGAAAACACCGCTTGACATTGCTAAATTGTAGTCATATAATCAAAGAAACAACACAGTTACGAAAACGTGTTCGTTACTGTTCCATAGAGGTTAATATATTGGTTACGATTAAGGATATTTCAAAAAGGTGTGGTTTTTCAACATCTACCGTCAGCAAGGCATTAAATAATTCATTAGAGATAGGACAGGAAACGACAGCTATTATTCGGAAAACTGCACTTGAAATGGGCTATTTGCCGAATACGGCAGCCCGATCATTGAAAACAAATCGTTCGAATAATTTAGGCGTCTTATTTATCGACGAAATGCAAAGCGGTCTGAGTCACGAATATTTTTCTGGTGTGATCAATAGCTTCAAAGTGGAGGCCGAACGGCTCGGATATGACATAACCTTTATCAGTCACAATATCGGCAACATGCAGATGAGTTACTATGATCACAGTGTGTATCGAAAATGTGATGGAGTGGTCATAGCATGTGTTGACTTTTCAGATCCCGCGGTCGTTGAACTGATCCATAGCGAGATCCCGACAGTTACGATCGACCATATTTTTAATGATTGTACAGCTATTCTGTCCGATAATTTAACCGGTGCGAAAGATCTGGTCCATCATATTTATGAATATGGCCATCGCAAAATTGCTTTTATCCATGGTGAAAACACCTCCGTTACCAAACGGAGACTTGCCGGCTTTCATAAGGCTTGCGACGCTTTAGGAATCAAGGTGCCGGATGAATACATCAAAGCTGCCCGATACCACGATCCTCGATCGAGCGGCCTGGCAACCCGTGAGTTGTTAAATCTGCCCGATCCGCCAACTTGCATCATGTATCCCGATGATTTTTCTTTTATCGGTGGGATGAATGAAATAGAAAAACACAGTTTGACTATCCCTGACGATATCAGTGTCGTCGGATACGATGGAATATACCTTTCCCAGGTATTAAGACCTAAGCTGTCTACCTTCAAACAAAATACCGAAGCTCTGGGAAAAGAAGCGGCGGCACATCTAGTCGAATCAATTGTTGACAAAAAGACGTATCTGCCGAAACAAATCTGGATCGCAGGAGAATTATGGATTGGAGATTCAGTGAAAAATCTGAATTTTGAATAGTATGCTCTATTGTATCAATGGAGTATGTAAAACAAGGAGGAGGAAATCATGAAAAAAGCCAGAAGTATTATTGCGCTATTGCTAGTACTTGTCATGGCACTATCGCTGGTTGGTTGTGCAACTGACACCCCGGAAGCGGAAACTCCTGAAGAACCGGCAGAGGAACCGGCAGAGGAACCGGCTGAGGAGCCGGAAGAACCGGCTGAGGAGCCTGCTGCAGAAAAGAGGATACTTAACATTTGGGGCTGGAACGAAGAGTTCAAAGATCGTTTCGAAGCCTACTATGTAGACGCCGGACTGCTACCGGACGATGTAGACGTCAAATTCACTATCGTTCCAAGCACAGACAATGCCTATCAAAATGCTCTTGACCAGGCACTGTTGGATCAAGAAAATGTCAGCGATGATGAGAAGATCGACATGTTCTTGCTTGAGGCAGACTACGCATTGAAATATGTCGACAGTGAATATACGTTAGACGTGATCAATGATGTCGGCTTGACTGAAGAAGATCTGGCTGTTCAATACAAATATACACAGGAAATCGTAACTGACAGCAATGGTGTCATCAAAGGGACATCATGGCAGGCTACACCTGGCCTATTTGCTTATCGACGATCGATTGCGGAAGATGTATTGGGAAGTGATGATCCTGAAGTTGTCCAAGAAGCATTATCGACTTGGGACAAATTCTATGAAGTAGCAGAACAGGCTGATGCTAAAGGTTACAAAATGCTCTCCGGTTATGATGATGCGTATCGCGTCTTCTCAAACAATATGTCCGGACCATGGGTCGACGAAAACAAAGTAATTAACGTTGACGACAGTATTTTAGCCTGGATCGAACAAACCAAAGATTTCACCGACAAAGGTTATACCAACAAATCAAGACTTTGGGATGACCAGTGGCAATCAGACCAGGGCCCAGGAGCAAAAGTTTTCGGTTTCTTCTATTCGACATGGGGAATCAATTTCACATTGCTTGATAACTCGCTGGAAGACCTTGAAGCCGAGAAAGCAGTCGGCAATGGTATCTACGGGGACTATGGCGTAGTCTATGGACCGCAAAACTACTATTGGGGTGGAAGTTGGATCGCAGCAGCCAAAGGGTCAGACGATCTCGATCTGGTCAAGGACATTATGCTGGTGTTGACAACTGACAAAGACACAATGCTTCAAATTACCAAGGATACCCAGGACTTTACCAATCATGAACAAGCCATGACTGAATTAGCAGCTGATGATAGTTATGCATCCGATTTCCTGGGTGGACAAAACCACATCAAATTGTTTGTTGAATCAGCCAAAGGCATTGATATGAGCAATATTTCACCTTATGACCAGGGAATGAACGAACACATTCAGACAGCGTTTGCCGACTACTTCAATGGCAATGTTGATTTTGATACCGCATTGGACAACTTCTACAAAGCTGTAATCGAAATCTATCCTGAGCTGAAAAGACCTGAATAAATGATTTTCTGCTTGGAAAGGGGGAGGTTCTTTCTCCCCCCTTTCTATTACATAGAGGTGATAAAATGAACACTAATACAAAGAACAACAGGAAATCTGTCAGCTATAAAAAGTGGGGTTATGTTTTTTTGTTGCCTTTTTTTATAGCCTATATTATCTTTTCACTTATACCTCTGCTATCTACGTTTTACTATAGCTTCTTTGAAAACTACATGAGCGGTTTGACTCAGATCGGACCTAATTTTGTCGGGATGAACAATTACAAAGAAATAGTGTTCGGGTCGGATCTGCCCAAATATGCCTTTAACACGATATTCATGTGGTTATTAGGCTTTATTCCTCAGTTGACTATTGCCATGATCCTGGCGATTTGGTTTACCAGTTTAAAAATAAAATTGAGATGGACCGGTTTTTTTAAGACCGTGATATATATGCCGAATTTAATCATGGCAGCCGCATTTGCCATGTTGTTTTGGGCTGTTTTTTCGGATATTGGACCGGTGAATAATATGTTGGCAGCTCTCGGTTTCAAACCCATCAGTTTTCTGCAGAACATTGCCGGTACTAGAGGCCTGGTCGCACTGATGAACTTTCTTATGTGGTTTGGAAATACTACCATCATCTTGATGGCCGGTATCATGGGAATTGACAATTCCATATTGGAAGCCGCCCAAATTGATGGAGCCAGCACCTGGAGAACATTTTGGGACGTTACGATTCCATCGATCAAACCGATTTTGGTATACGTGCTGATCACTTCCTTGATCGGCGGTATTCAAATGTTCGATGTGCCACAAATACTGACAAATGGATCCGGCAGTCCCAACAGGACAGCCATGACGATGATCATGTTTTTGAACAAGCATCTGTTTAGTAAAAACTTCGGTTTAGCCGGAGCACTGTCGGTCATCCTATTTATCATTACAGCGATCCTTAGTTTGATCATTTATTCCAATTTGACCGAGCGTGAGCCGAAAGTGAAACAGTTAAGTGTCAAAGGAGGTAGCAAATGACGACTGCAGATAAGTTGAATAAACTGTTTCGTTATATCGTCTTAGGCCTACTGGCGCTATTGTGTCTGTTTTCCTTTTACATTCTGATTGTTAATTCGACGCGGACGCACCCTCAAATCCAAAAAGGGTTTTCCTTTTTACCGGATAAATTCTTTATGAGAAATCTGAATAATGTGCTGGATAATGAGCAGGTTCCGGTATTGAAAGGTATCCGCAACAGCTTATTTGTTGCCGGAGCAACTGCTGGTTTGGCGACTTATTTTTCAGCTATGACAGCTTTTGCTATTCATACGTATGAGTTTCGTTTTAAAAAACTGGCCTTTACCTTTATTATGATGATCATGATGATTCCTCAACAAGTATCAGCACTGGGTTTCATCAAATGGATGGCACAAATGAATCTGATGGATTCACTTTTACCTCTGTACTTGCCGGCAATCGCATCTCCGGTGGTGTTCTATTTCATGATCTCATACATGCAGAGCAATCTGCCAAAAGCTGTGATCGAAGCCTCGCGGATGGACGGTGCCAGCGAGTTCAGGACGTTTAATCAAATCGTCCTACCGATTATGAAACCGGCAATTGCGGTCCAGGCTATCTTTACCTTTGTCGGATCATGGAACAATTATTTCATCCCTTCGTTGATCATACGCTCGGCTGACAAGAAAACAATGCCTATTCTGGTGGCCCAGCTTCGCAGTGCCGACTATATGAAATTCGATATGGGACAGGTCTATATGCTGATATTTTTGGCCATTATCCCGATTATTGTCGTATATATTCTCCTGTCCAAGTACATCGTTCGCGGTGTAGCGGTCGGAAGTGTAAAGGAATAGCATGAAATACGGATACTTTGATCAGGAAAATAGAGAATACATCATTACAAGACCGGATACACCGACCCCTTGGGTCAATTATCTGGGTTCTCCGGCTTATGGTGGTATCATTTCGAATCATGCCGGTGGGTATAGCTTTGTCAAAAGTGGAGCCAAAGGAAGGATTTTAAGATATCGCTTTAATAGCGATGACAAACCGGGTCGCTACATCTATCTTCGTGATGATGATAATGGTGACTTTTGGTCGGCTTCCTGGCAACCGGTCGCCAAGACAGACGGTTATGAAAATCGTTGCCGACATGGACTTGGTTATACGACAATGGAGACCGAATATACAGGAATTGCTTCGGAAACGACTTATTATGTTCCGCTTGATCAGGCATATGAAGTCTGGACGATCAAGGTAAAGAATCATTCGCAACGGGAACGAAGGATATCAATCTTTGGCTATGCCGAATTTACCAGCGAAAATGATTATGAACAAGACAGTGTCAACCTTCAGTATTCTCAGTTTATTACCAGGACAACATTTCATGACAACAAGATCATTCAAAAGATCAGTCAGAATATTGATCAACACATACCACGTTTTTTTGGACTGGCCGGTGCCGAAGTCAAGTCTTATTCCGGTGACAAGCAAAGCTTCATCGGGAATTATCACACGTATGCCAACCCAAAAGCTGTCATGGCGGGTGATTGCGGCAATCAACTGAATTATAATTTGAACAGTTGCGGCGCGCTCCATACCGGCTTTACCCTTCAGCCGGGACAACACAGACAGATCCAATTCGTCTTGGGACAAGCCGATGAATGGGTGGCTGAAGAAATTCTCTCGCGTTATCAAGACTCAACAGAAATGGTCTGTCAAACCGACAAAGACCTTGAAGAACTAAAAGTCTATTGGAATGCCAATTTAGCCGGATTTAAGGTTGAGACACCGGATGAACAGTTCAACACAATGGTGAACACCTGGAATGCCTATCAGTGTTTTATCACATTCACCTGGTCCCGAGCAGCTTCGTTGATTTACTGCGGCCAGCGAAACGGTTTTGGTTACCGGGATACTGTTCAGGATATTCAGGGAATCATCCATCTGGCCCCGGAGTTGGCAAAAAAACAACTGCAATTTATGTTATCCGCTCAGGTCGATAACGGCGCAGGATTACCATTGGTCAAATATTCGCATACACCAGGTAAGGAAGATACGCCGGATGACTTTACTTATCGACAAGAGACAGGTCATACCTCCTATCGGGCCGATGATGCCTTATGGTTGTTTCCCACCATCAAAAAATATATCGCGGAAACGGGTGAGACCGAATTTCTCGACGATATCATTCCGTACGCAAACAAAGGGCAAGACAGCGTATATGATCATCTGAAAAAAGCGATCCGATTTTCGGTTGATCGACTGGGAAGCAACCGGCTGCCGGCCGGGTTACATGCCGATTGGAATGACTGTTTAAGGCTGGGAGAAAACGGTGAATCGAGCTTTGTCGCGATGCAGTTATTGCTGGCACTTCACATCATGCAAGACTTCGCAACACTGCGACAGGATCACGAGTACAGCGATTATTTGGTCTCATTTCAAACAGACCTGGCGGATCGGATCGATAAAGTGTGTTTTGAAGATGATAGATATATCAGAGGTATCACCGATCAAAATCTGATCATCGGTTCCAGGCAAAGCCAAGAAGCCAGCTTGTGGCTCAACCCCCAAAGCTGGGCGGTCATATCAGGACTGGCGGATAACGATCGGGGAGAGAAGGTATTGGATCTGGTTTATCAGGAACTAAACACAGCCTATGGTGCCAAGCTGATGAGACCTCCCTTTCAGCAAGCCGGTTTTCCCGGTGCACTGGCGATCGTTTACAATAGTTCAACCAAAGAAAACGGCAGTGTATTTCTACAGACCCAGGGTTGGTTGATTTTAGCCGAAGCATTGTTAGGCCGAGGCAATAGGGCCTATCAGTATTATAAAGAAAGTTCCCCGGCCCATCAAAATGATATTCCAGATATCAGGCAGATGGAGCCGTATGTCTATGGTCAATTTACTGAAAGCTCAGACAGTCCCAATGAAGGGCGATCTCATGTCCACTGGCTG
>JAAZLX010000079.1 GCA_012799095.1 Tissierellia bacterium | reverse complement strand
GTGATCATCCTTGATCAATCCCTTTCTACGCATGCTTTTTCGTAAATTATTGAACGTCATATCATCCAGGACCTTAGAGGCCGAACGATTTCCCTTGACCAGACGGATGCTACGCACCAGTGCTCGTCCGGCTTTTAATACGACCGGATCTTGATAGGCGCTTCCGACAAAGATGTATTTATCATATGGGTTGGGCAATCCGGCTACGGCCCGGGCAATAAATGAGCCCATCGAATGGCCAAGCAAGGTTATTTCTACATCAGGATGATCACGCGCAATGCGCTCACCTAATGCGATGACATCCTTTGGAATCTTATAGCCATCGCCCGCCTTCATATAGACTTTGTCAGTACCCGGTGTCTGGTTTAATCCGTGACCTCGATTATCCAGGGCATAGACTGAAACGCCTCGCTCCGTCAGCCATTGCGCAAAGTCTTGATAACGTAAGCTGTATTCTGAAGCGCCATGAACAATCTGCAAGACGGCTTTCTCGTCAGTCGCTTTCCAAAAACGTCCTTTGAGGTGAGTACCATCATCCATGATCAGTGAAAATACTTCCATGCGTTTGTCCATCCTTTCTATGTGATCGGATTATGTCAAGAAGGGCATGGAATACATCTTATCCCATGCCTTATAATGCCCCTTACAGACTGATTCTGGTCCCGGTTTTTCCGTCGATCCCATCCTTGGCTTTTTCCAAAGAAGTGATGAGGGCTTTGCTTCCCGGCTTGCTTTTCGCAAACTTGACACAAGCCTCGACTTTTTCCAGCATCGAACCTTTGGCGAAATGGCCTTCTTTAATATAGTCTTCCATTTCGTCTACCGAAATGTCTCCCAGCCATTTTTCGTTTTCTTTGCCGAAGTTGATCGCTGCTTTTTCAACAGCTGTCAGTATGATCAGGAAATCGGCATCAAGTTTCTCTGCCAGCACGCCACTGGCAAAATCTTTATCAATGACTGCTGCTACGCCTTCCAGCCGATTGTCTTTGACAACGACCGGAATGCCGCCGCCACCGACTGTGATCACGATCTGCCCGGCATCTACCAAGGTCTTGATGGTATCTAATTCAGCCACATCGATCGGTTTTGGAGAAGGCACGACCCGACGGTAACCGCGGCCGGCATCTTCTTTCATGGTGTAACCTTTTTCCTTTGCGACCTCATCGGCTTCTTCTTTTGATAAAAAAGCTCCGATCGGTTTGGAGGGATCATTAAACGCGGGATCGTTCTCATCTACCACGACTTGAGTCACAATAGTTGCTACCGGATGCTCCAGGCCGCGATTGCGGAGTTCCTCCCGAATAGCATTTTGCAGATGGTAGCCAATATAACCCTGGCTCATTGCACCACATTCCGGAAATGGCATTCCCGGTGTCACACCAGCACTAAATGCATTATTGATCATACCTACCTGTGGTCCATTACCATGGGCCAGAATCACCTGATGGCCTGCTTCGATCAGATCCACGATCGGTACGGCCGTTTGTTTGACCAGTTCTTTTTGTTCCTCGGCTGAGTTCCCTAGTGCATTGCCGCCTAAAGCGACTACGATTTTATCTTTGTTCATTCTTTCTCCTTTATGACTAGTTTTTTAAATGCCTGTTGAAAGATATGATAGGCTATTTTCATGTCTTTCTTGGTTATCCGTTCATTTGGTTGATGAACAGACTCTTCGCTGCCAGGCAGGTAAATGCCGAAGGCCACGAAATTCTTCATGCTGCGGGCAAACGTTGCCCCCCCGCTGATCTGGGGTTGAGAATCTAAGTCTCCGGTAATCGTTTGATACGCTGCCATCAGTGATTGCACCAGCGGGCTGTTGCGATCGACATACAATGGATCGAGTTGACTGATTTCTTTCACTCTGAAACCGTATTCAGCCGCCCGTTCCATCAATTGTTTTCGGTAGTGATCAAGTTCGATCGTAACGGGATATCGAATGTCAATTCCCAAGACCTGTTTGTCCATATTGATATCGGCCAGACCCAGACTGATCGTCATATCACCTGAGACTTCGTCACTTCGTTTTGTAAACAGTTTTTCGCCTTCGATCCCATCATACAGCTTTTCTGATACAAAACGTGCTGCCTCACTGGTCTGAGTGCTCAAATGCAACGCATGAAGCAATCCCGCCAAGGCGTTTTTCCCATCATGTGGAAAAGCCGCATGGGCATCTTTTCCCATTACTTTGACTTCAGCGTCCTGTTCGATCAAATCAAAGTCTAACTTTTTCAATTGACTTAATAGTTCAGTACTTGGATTTTGATAGACTACCTCACCGGGTACTACATTTAAGGCAACGCCTGCTTTGAACTCCAATGTATCGGGTTTTTCCCGGATCAGTTCGACCTGCCAAAGTCCTTTTTCGGCATAGGTCAAAGGAAAAGACCCGTCAGGAACAAATCCCATCTCCGGGATAGCCATTTCGTCATGAATGTATTGGTCTACGCATTCCCAGTTGGTTTCTTCATCCAGCCCAAAAATAAATCGAACAGGACGATCTAACTCATATCCGGCTTTTAATAAATCCAACAATGCATGAAGGGAAATCAAACTAGGACCCTTGTCATCCTGAACTCCCCGTCCATATACCCAAATATCATCCTCGACCATCTCATAGGGCGGATTCTGCCATTTGCTGAGCGTTCCCGGCGGGACAACATCCAGATGGCATAGCACACCAAAAAGGTTCGATCCTTGACCGATCTGAGCATACCCATAATATCCCTTAGGATCCTTATAGGTGGTAAGTCCTTCCCGGTGGCAGATCGATAGCATAGCATCGAGGGCTTGATCGACCAACTCACCGAAGGGCATATGGGGCTGGGCCGGCTGTCTGACCGATCCGATGGCAATCAGCTGCCGAAGATCAGAATAAATGTTGTTCATGCAGTACCTCTCCTCACAGAATTGCTTTCGGCCTAAATTTAGACATATCACTCAGTTAATTGTATATTATATAGATGGGATCATGTCTCCATGCGCCTTAAATATTTTTGGCTATTGGCCTCTAAACATGGTACAATCAATAATTGAACATATACAAAGGGAGGTGTTATATGGCTTATAAGCTTAATAATAATAATAACCCAACACCCGTATCAAAAACAACTGCATATTCGAAGGATCCTCAACAGGTAGCGTATGAGCACACAGCTCCATTACCTGATTTTGATAATAACGACCGTCGGAAAACGTCGGGAAAAAAGCGATTTGCTCAGGTCCTGTTCACACTGGTGCTGTTGGCTTTGACAGGTGTTTCTTTTGGCTTGACTTTATTGCCCAGGTTGGACACTGTTGAACTGCCCGAGGAAATAGGTATTGTGCCAAAAGAAGAAATCAACCTGACAGAAGAACAAGCGGTCGAATACGCTCAAAAATCTGATGAAGTGGTCAACATTCTTCTGATCGGCGTGGACGGCGAAGGTTATACCGATGCCCGATCCGACGTCATGATGATTGCTTCGATCAACAAACAAACCAAAGAAATCCATTTGACCAGTTTTATGCGCGACACGATGGCTTATATCCCATCTCGCGGCACATATGAAAAACTGAATCACTCTTATATGTATGACAGTGCGGTTGGCACAATGACAGCAATCAACCAAAACTATGACATGAACATCCAGCAATTTGTGGTGTTCGACTTTCTCGCCTTAAAGAAAATGGTCGATGCCGTCGGTGGCGTTGTTGTCAATATTGATGAGAACGAAGCTTACGATATGCAACGAAGCAACCAACCGGTACCCGGTCTGGGCGATCAATTGCTTAACGGTGATCAGGCATTGATGTATGCCCGTGTCCGGTATAATTCCGGTGGAGATGAAGGCAGAAATGCCAGACAAAGAGAAATTCTTCGTTATATATTCTCGGTCTCGAAAAACCTTGGCTTGAATCAACTAAAGGATCTAGCACTGGATGTCCTTCCGGCCGTCAAGACTTCCTACACTTATGGCGGATTAATATCTTTGATCGAGTATTATGACACGATCAAATCAGGCGCAGCACTGGTGGAACACAGCTTTCCTTTTGAAAAAACTTCGGTCATGCATGATTCTCTGTCCTATATCATACCGATGACTGCTTCGACCAACATTGTTGAGCTCCAACGGATTATCTTCGGATTTGACAACTATACCCCCAGCAAGAGAGCATTGGAATATAGTCAATATATCGGAAATATCACCGGAACCTATTACGAATAAAAAACAACCCTTCTCTGCAAAGCCAAACGGTTTGCATTGAAGGGTTGTTTTCATTTGGACAAGTTCTGCCCCATGATTCTATTGCATAAATTCCGACAATCTTTTTCTCATGGCTGTTTCTCCAATGATCTGCTGAATAGCATGAATCTCAGGAGCGTTTTTTCTGCCGGTCAAAGCAATCCGGATGACCGCTGACACATCTGCCACGGTTCCTTTGTATGCTTCGGGGTTCTTTTTGTAGTCTCCCCTTTTGAGAGCATAACCTCTACTCTGAGCAATTTCACGAATCTTATGAAACCATTCTTCTGGTGTATCCGAATGATCATAGGTTGTTAAGTAATCCTCCAGGATTGCTTTTGCTTCTGGTGGATCTATCTTGTCGGGCAAACCATCCTCGATTTGATAGGTTTCATCAAAATAGAAATTGATGAATTCCAGGATCTGCTTGGCATTGACAAAGTCTTTTCGTGGTTTTGCCTGATCTCGACCGAGAGTCAGAATCGGTTCCAACATCGACTCGTATTCCTTTAAGATCCCAAAGTACATAGGTTCATACTCTTTGGCATAATCCAGTACATACTGTTTGATGTCTTCGCCCGGCAGGTGTAACAAGACATCCTTCGAGATGTTATCGAGTTTATTCAAATCAAACAACGCGCCGGAGTGACCCATCTGACTCAAGCTGAACTCAAACTCGTCCAAGCAGGCCGTCGGATTCGCCGTGCGCCAGGCTTCAAAATTCGATTGGAGTAGCCCGTAGAGGTACTCTTTCACCGCCTGAGGATGATAGCCGAGTTCCTGATAATAGGTTAAGGCAAGCTCGGGATCTTTTCGTTTCGATAGCTTGCGCTTGACATCGCCTTCCATCTTCATCAAATGGGCGGTATGACAATAGTGCGGCGGCGTCCAGCCGAGAAGTTCAAAGATTTCTAAGTGAACCGGTAAGGTTGACAGCCACTCTTCTCCTCGAATAACGTGGGTCGTTCTCATCAGATGGTCATCCACTACGTGAGCAAAGTGATAGGTGGGCAAGCCATCGCTCTTGATCAAAACGATATCAAGCAGGTTGGGCTGGATTTTGACGGTTCCCCGGATCGCATCCGGAACCTCGATTGTTTCCTGCGGTAATTGTCTAGATTTCAATCGAAGTACCCAAGGGATTCCTTGGGTGATTTTGCCTTCGATCGCTTCATAGGTCAACTCGCGATCGGTTGCCCACTTCCCAAAGTAGCCGTAGATTTGAGCTTTCTCTTCCTTCTGAGCTTCCCGGATTGCTTCAAGTTCTTCTTCGGTTACAAAGGATGGGTAGGCATAGCCTTGTTCCACCAAGTGACGAGCCACACTGTGATAAATATCGCGTCGTTCGCTTTGGCGATAGGGGCCGTACTCACCCGACTGACCGTCAAGCATGACACCTTCATCAAAGTCGATCCCAAAGTGATGCAACACGTTGATCAACATCTCCTCGGCTCCTTCAACCCGTCGTTTATCGTCGGTATCTTCAATGCGAAGAAACACCACACCATTACTTTGGTGGGCGAGCTTTTC
>JAAZLX010000012.1 GCA_012799095.1 Tissierellia bacterium | reverse complement strand
GGCCCAGGGATGAATCAAACTGCTCCTCGGTTCGAGTAAGAACATAACGCTGGTAGGCTGTTTTTCTGACACCGAAGGTCGTAGTATGCTTGAGCAACAACTGGGCAAATCTGTCTGATTGTTCTGGTCGACACATACAGTGAAGCATCACACCGGGTCGGTTTTTCTTCATCTGGATCTGGCTCAGGTGTACGTCAAGTGCACCGGCTTGCATCAATACATCAAAGGCATGACCTATCGCTTCGCCGGTCATGTCATCCAGATTGCAGCTCAATTCGATGATTTCGTCGGATCGATCATCAGTGTCACCCAGGAATATCCGAACCATATTGGCAGCAGTAAAATCTTTTTTGCCCATCCCGTATCCGATTTTTTCGACCCGCAGGACAGGCTGAGGACCAAACCGATCCGCAAAATGCTTTAAGATAGCTGCACCGGTCGGAGTACATAGTTCTCCCCTGATATCGCCGCTGTAGGTTGGGACGCCACGTAAAATATGAGCAGTCGCCGGGGCCGGGACAGGCAGTGTGCCATGGGCGCATTTTACCATCCCGCTCCCAACATGGACCGGTGATACCACGATCTGATCGGGCTTCAGTTCATCCAGCAAAAGGCAGTTGCCTACGATATCTGTCACTGCATCCAACGCTCCCACCTCATGAAAGTGGACCTGGGCTACATCGCGGTCGTGAGCTTTAGCTTCCGCCTCAGCAATCAACTGATATATGGCAAGGGCATTTTGTTTTACTCCCTCTGGAATCGATAATTCCGAGATGATTTTTGTTACATTTGGCAAAGTGGAAAGCTCTCCATGATGATGATCACTGTGGTCATGACTGTGTTCGTGATGATCGTGGTCGTGATGGTGGTAGTGGTCATGATCATGTGTGTGGTCGTGGGGGTGATCATGATCATGATGATGGTCATGATGATCGGGGTGATAGTCGCGACTCGATTCTTCCTCGCCTTTGACCAGGACCCGGATGTTTGTTCCCACGATCCCCTGCTTGGTTGATTTTTCCCGCCTGATTTCCACTCCCGGAATACCGAGTTGATTGAGACGTTCAATAAAACCATCCGGGTCGGGATGAAGTTCCAACAGGCCAGCCATCAGCATATCACCGGCCGCTCCCATATTGCATTCGATATATAGTGTTTTCATTTCAATCCTTCCATCTGATTGATCCGGCTGGCTGCAAAGCCGGCACCGAACCCGTTGTCTATATTGACGACTGTCGTTCCACTCGAGCATGAATTTAACATGGCTAACAGCGCGGACAGTCCGCCGAAGTTAGCCCCATAGCCGACACTGGTCGGCACAGCGATCACCGGACAACTGACAAGTCCGCCAATGACACTGGCTAGAGCGCCTTCCATCCCGGCGACCGCGATCACGACTCTGGCTTCAAGCAATATATCGTGATACGCCAGAAGCCGATGCAAGCCGGCAACACCGACATCATACAATCTCACCACTTTGTTGCCTAAGACCTCTGCGGTGATAGCGGCTTCTTCACAGACCGCCTGATCGCTTGTTCCGCCGGAAGCGATCACGATCATGCCCACCTGAGAACGATCTTGTTTCGGGTTCACCACCCCGACCCGGGCCAACGGATGATATTCCATCGGAAACAGAGGTTCCAAGACATCAGCCGCTTCCTCGCTAAGACCGGTGATCAATATATCGTCTGATCCGGCGGCGATCATCTTCTCAACGATCAAACGCAACTGGTCTGTTGTCTTGCTGCGGCCATAGATGATTTCAGGAGTTCCCTGACGGATCGCCCGATGGTGATCCAGCTTGGCGATGCCAATATCTTCAAAGGGTGCCCGCTGGATCTGTTTGACCAGGTCTTCCGGCAAAAGCGAACCATCTTTTATTTTCATTAAGGCATCCATCAGTTCTAATTTGTTCATTGTTACCTGCCCTTCAGATCCAATACGATATCGTCAAAGTAGCCAGATAATTCCTCTACCATCGTCTGTCTCAGCTCGATCGCTTTGATCATCTGATCCGATGGCAATTGTATTTTTGCCGTCGTACCCATCACTCGGATCCGGTAATTACTAAAACCAAGGCGAAACAGCTTGTCTTCAGCCTGCTCGATTTGTGTCAAGGTGTTGAGCTTGATCTCAGTACCGGTTGGGATCCGGGTCGCCAGACAGGCATAGGAAGGTTTGTTCCAGGTGAACAGACCGGCCTGTCGTGACAGTTCACGGACCTCGTCTTTGGTCAGTCCGGCTTCGCGCAGCGGAGATCTGACTTCCAGCTCCTCGACTGCTTTCATCCCCGGACGATCCGTCACATCATCCGACGCATTGTTGCCATCAATAAATATCTGATGACCATCTTCCAATCCCTGCTCGATGATCCGGCCAAAGACCAGCCGCTTACAGTGATAGCACCGGTCGGCCGGATTGTTCAACACCTCGGGGTACTGGGACAGATCCAAACGAATGATTTTCAATTCGACACCAAGTTGATGAGCCAGCTTTTTGGCGTCGTTCAGTTCAAATTCGGGTTGGAACTGTGATTGAATAAAATAAGGCTGAATATCAACACCACACGCTGTGGCAGCGTATAGCAGGTAAGACGAATCGACACCGCCGGAAAAGCCTAGGGCTATTGTGGGATATTGTTCAAAAAAATCTCGCAACTGCTGAGGAACTGACATAACCACTCCTAATGTTCGTTTAAAAAGCCTACACCATAAGGCATAGGCTTTGATTTATTTTACCACACGATCAAACCTGTGGTGGATGGAAGCGAAGAATCCGAAGCGCATTGAGTATTGCCAGCAAAGCGACCCCGACATCGGCAAAGACAGCCGCCCAGATCGAAGCCAGTCCCAACGCCCCCAGTCCCAGCACGATCAACTTGATGCCGATACTTAAGATAATGTTTTGCCAGACGATCTTTTTGGTAAATTTCGCGATCGAAAATCCGGCCAGCAGGTCCTCCAATCGACCACGCATCAAGACCATATCAGAGGCTTCCAATGCAGCATCACTTCCGATATCACCCATGGAAACACCAAGATCAGCCCGAGCCAGAACCGGTGCATCATTTGTCCCATCACCGACAAAAACCAGCTTGCCTTTGGGATATGTCTGTTTGAGCTGTTCTGTAATAGTTACTTTATCCTGCGGCAACAACTCGGCCCGATATTCATCGATCCCGGTTTGACGGGCGACGAACCGGGCAACCGATTCGTGATCACCGGTCAGCATAATAATTCGTTCAATGCCTTCTCGATGGAGCCCGGCCATGACCGGAGGGATATTTTCTTTCACCTTGTCACTGATCAGAATGCTTCCTAAAAAACGGTCGCTTTTGGCAACATAAATGATCGTTCCAATCAGATCACGTTCGGAGTAATCGATCCCCAGGCGTTGCATCAGCTTGTCATTACCGGCTGCGATGCCGGAGTGACTGACGACACCTTCTCCAGGATAATCTGTCACCGGAATGATCGGAAGATCTTTGCCAAAGGCCAGTTTGATGCTGGTAGCAATCGGATGATTCGATCCAGCCTCTACCATGGCCGCAGCCTCCAGCAGTTCGGCTTCGGATACATCTACTTCCGGATGAGTCTGAGTCACTTGGAAAACACCCTCCGTTATCGTACCGGTCTTATCAACAACTAAAGTTGTGGCCTGTTCCAGCGCTTCGAGATAGTTGCCTCCTTTGACTACTAAGCCGTGTTTGCTGGCAGCTCCGAGTCCGGCAAAATAACTCAAAGGAACGCTCAGCACCAGGGCACAGGGACAACTGATGACCAAAAATACCAGGGCACGGTAGAACCAGATGTGAAACGGTTGATTCATGATCAGTGGCATTAAAATGGCCATGGCAGCTGCCAGACCGACCACGATCGGAGTATATACTCGAGCAAATTTGGTGATAAACTGCTCGGTTTTTGCTTTCTTATTGGCAGCCGTCTCGACCAGTTCAAGGATTTTGGCTACGGTCGACTCGGCATAGACCTTATCGACCACCATCTCTATGGTGCCTTCTTCGTTGACAAAGCCGCCTCTCAATTCGTCTCCCGATTGGACATAACGAGGTAATGACTCACCCGTGATATTGGCTGTCATCATATGGCTCTGACCTGATTCGACAAAGCCGTCCAGGGCGACTTTTTCTCCCGGAAGGATGACGATCCGATCCCCGACCTCTACCTGTTCCGGGCTGATCAATCTGGTGCTGTCGCCTTCGACTATTCGGACAGTCTCTACCCGCAGATTCATCATGTCAGCAATCGATTTTCTCGAATGATCGACCGCCCGATCCTGGAAGTATTCTCCAATCTGATAAAACAGCATGACAGTGACACCTTCGGGGAACTCCCGAATGGCAAAAGCACCCAGCGTGGCGATCGACATCAAAAAATTCTCGTCAAATATTTGACCGTGGCGGATATTACTGATCGCTCGCCATAAAATATCATAGCCGACCAATAAATAAGCCGTCAACAGAAGCGGCACAGCAACCGGTGTCAGAACATATGACAGTCCGAACAGAACTAAAGCTCCCAGAATGCGCCACACAACGTAACTTGTTCCTGCCTCATCTTGGTGATCAAAGTCAGCTGACGGGATCAATTGGATCCCCGGTTCGATGGTATTGGCGATCTGTTCGATCACTCCCGGTTGGATCGGTTTATTTGAGTCTATGATCAATTTTTTTGTGGCAAAACTCAGACTGGCTTGAATCACTCCGGGTTCTTCTGATACACGTCGGGCAATCTTCTCCGAACAGTTAGCACAAGTCAGTCCTTCAAGATAAAATTCACTACGCATGATCGATATGCTCCAAGACACGATCTAATATTTCAGACACGTGTTCATCGTCCAGAGAGTAATAGACTATCTTCCCATCCTTACGATATTTGACCAGGTGCTGCTTTCTCAATCGCGACAATTGGTGAGACACCGATGATTGGGTTGCTTCGATAATGACAGCCAGATCACAGACACAGAGTTCCTGTTGACGCAAGGCCTGCAGAATCTTAAGTCTGGTTGGATCGGCAAATGCTTTCATCAGCTCGGACATTTTATCGATCTTCGTAGCATCCGGGATAGCCAGACGGACTTGATCGACTGTTTCTTGATGGATAATCACTAGCTCACATTTCATGTAACACCTCATATGTTTGTATGTTCATATATTCATATGATACCAGAATCTCTCTCCCTTTTCAACATTACATGAAAAACCAGCTACTGGTTCCAGTAGCTGAACGTTTTATCTTTATTATCTTAACAACAGTCGTGATCACCTAAACAAATAACTCATTAGGTTTTGAGAGATTAGACATATATTATTCCATTGATCAGAATAAGTGGATCACACCCAAACTGGCCAGATAGACGATGCCGGATGCAACCAATACACCTAACGCCAGAGATAAGAAAGCATGTAATTTCGGCACTTTTAATACCACAGCTGCTAACGACGCCGTGTATACTCCGGTCGTAGGAAGTGGTATGGCAACAAATAAGAACAATGCCAGTAACAGAACACTTTCATGTCTTTTGGTTACTTTCTCGACTGCTTTGGTTTGATATCGATCGATCCAATTGTTAAATCGATGCAGAAACTGCCAATTCTTCAGCCACTTGAACACGGGTTCTAAAAGAAGCAACAGCCATGGAATAATAAATATATTACCGGCAATTGGAAGGAGTAAATGAAACGGGAAGGCTATTCCATTTGCCATGGCATATGGAATAGCGCCTCGCACTTCACTGATTGGAGTCATAGCGAGCAATAACGTGATCAAATATTCTTTCATTAGATTTTATCGATGACTCCTATTATAAGTTTTTCTGAGCCATTTTAACGGCTTCTTCAATTCCCTCATAACCTGTGCAACGGCACAGGTTTGCGCTCAACCAGTTCTGTATCGTTTCTTCATCAGCATCAGGATGGGCTTGCAACAGAGCGTGAGTATTCATAACAAAGCCCGATGTGCAATAACCACATTGAAAACCCTGCTTGGCAACAAATGCCTTCTGGACCGGAGTGTCTTTCAGTCCCTCGATGGTTGTGACTTCTTTGCCCTCGGCATCGATTGCCAACATCAGACAGGATTTGACCGGTACCCCATCGATCAGCATCGTACACGCTCCGCAGTCGCCATTGAGACAACCGCCTTTTTGACCTTTCAGTCCGATGCGATTTCTGACAACGTGCAACAGTGTTTCATCAACATCGAACCGGGTGGTGACCCGCTCACCATTTAAGCTAAATTCCATTTGAATATGATCTTCATACTGCTTCATTGGGAGCTCCTTTTTCCAATTCGATTTCCAGTAGTTTCTTGCGGTAATCAGCACTGCCACGGTCATTTGACACAGCCTTAAAGCTGTTGAGTATTTCCTCGACATCCCAGTTTTCGAACCAGGCAAACTGAGGAATACTGCCATAACCTGATAGTCCGACAAAATAACCCTGCTCCGTCCGGACTGCCAGATAGGTCATTAAAGGATAATCGATTGATCCCGTGATAGTGTGTCGTTTGTAGTGATAAGGTCGCTCAGTCCGATCGAAATGAAATCCGGTAACCAGTTCACCGGGTTGCAGTTTTAAGAACTTGTCAAACCGCTCCTTGAGCGGGACCCGGATGATTTCGCCATCGGAAAAAATCGATATTTCGGCATCGAGTGCCAAAAGTGGCAATACGATTTCCCGGAAGGGAAGTTTTCCGCAGACATTGCCTCCGATCGTCAGATGATTTCGAATGGTATGATCGGCAATCCCCTGAGCTACCTCGGCCAGCATGGCGGGTTGTGTCAATTGATTTAAGAAAACGCAGGCGCCGATCGTTTCGGGCGACTGCTCCATCATGCCCGGGAGATGTTTAATGTCGATCCACTGCTTTTCTTTGATTTTTCCTTGTCGATAGTCCGACATGACTTCGGTACCACCAGAGTAATACAGATATTTTTCCGTCTGGCTCTCAAGAATCGAAGTCAGTTCCTCATATGTTTGAGGACGAAACAGTTTATTCATGGTGGTCCTCCATTGCAAGTTTTTCAGGAGTAAACGGGATATGCCTGATCGGTCGTCCCAGTGCTCGCGACAGTGCATTGGAAATGGCTGCCGGCATACCTGTGATCCCGGGTTCTCCTAATCCCCTCAACCCATAAGGTCCATCGAGTTGAGGTGTCTCCAGGAAAAAGACATCATATTTTGGTTGCTGGCCATAACGCATGATCTTATGATCACGAAGGTTTTCATTGGTGATCTGACCGCGTGAGTTAAACTTGAAGCCTTCGTATATAGTGTAACCGATCCCCATCGACATCGACCCGATGACCTGACCTCTGGCCAGATCGGGATTGACGACTTTGCCAACATCCATGGCACAGATGGCGCGCTCGATCTCAAAAATTCCCGTGTTTGGATCGACCAGCACCTGAATACCATGACTGCCGATAGTCCACTCCAGGTCGGGGTGTCCCTGACCTGTATCGGGATCGATCCCTGTCAGTTTGTGAGCAACATAACGTCCCCGTCCGATGATCTGACCCTTGATGGTGTTGCCATCAGGATAGACATAACCCAGGGCGATTTCAGCGAATGATAATCCAATATCCGGGTGATCTTTTTCAAAGATCCTTCCCCCGCCATGATCAAGCAATCGCTTTGGTACCTTTAGAACGGCTTCGGCTGTGTCATACATTTGATCGAGAGCATCCTGAGCGGCTTCAACTGCAGCAGAACCTGCCATCATCAATGCCCGGGATGCAGCGGTTGCCCAATCGGTCGGTGATGTTCTAGTGCGAACTCCGATCTCAACATGGACCATATCCGTTTCGACCCGTAATGTTTCA
The DNA here is from genome assembly GCA_012799095.1 of Tissierellia bacterium. Taxonomy (GTDB): domain Bacteria; phylum Bacillota; class Clostridia; order Peptostreptococcales; family Acidaminobacteraceae; genus DUPT01. Next base: position 7,309 of record JAAZLX010000012.1, on the reverse strand, counting down.
GCCACTAATTGAACCAGCCCGGTTTTTGTTCCCTGACCGATTTCAATGATACCGGTATTGATATTGCAGCTGCCATCGATGTTAAAGGTCAGAATAGCGCCGGCATCCGTATTGGTCGGCATAGCCGGTGCTTTCCAGAATGATACGATCGATTTGGCCCGGATCTTTCCATCGACCTGCTCGACTTCGGTGATATCACCCAATTCATTCTTCACCAGATCGAGACAACCCCTTAAATTGCCAGTGCTTCGTCCCAATAGACTTTGCACCGGTGTGGTGTCACCCGGTTGAATGGCATTCTTATGCCGGATTTCATACGGGTCGAGACCTATTTTATTGGCCAGTTCGGACATAGCCCGTTCCACTGCAAAGATCATTTCAATATGACCGAAGCCGCGGAAGGCAGTCGAGAAAGGCAGGTTGGTGTAAACACACCGGCTGTCGATATGCACATTGTCGACCCGGTAAGGACCGGTGCCGGCAATCGCTCCCGCACGGGAAATGTTGACGGCATAGTCGGCATAGGCCCCGGAGTTATAATTATATTCGCCCCGTAGACCTAACAACTTGCCTTGGCTGTCAGCCGCCAGTTCGACCGTGGCTTCAAGACCCATATGTCCGGGAGAAGTGACCATATCATCTTCGCGCGAGTTTTCGACCATGACCGGTCTTCCTCCGACGCTTTTGCTCAGAGCATAAGCCAGACCTTCGAGTTGAAGACCGGCTTTGCCGCCAAAGCCGCCCCCGACAAAAGGAGTATCCACAATGATTTTTCCCGGCGGAATATTGAAAAAGATACCTAATAGACTTTTAACGACAAACGGTGCCTGGGTGGAGCTTGTAATGTGAACATCTCCGTCCGCTGTGATCCGACAGGTGGCTGCCCGACGCTCCATCGCCACATGGTCTCCTATCGGGATACTAACTGACGATTTCACGGTATGAGCCGCTTCACCAAAGGCTTTGTCGATGTCACCTTTTCTAATTTTGGTCAGGTTGGGGACATTCGTTCCTTCTTGAGGAATGATGGCCGGTATGGTGGCATAACTCATGATGTCAGGATGGATCAGCTCGGCATCCGCTTGTAAGGCATCCGATACTGACAGGATCGGTTTTTTTATCTCATATTCTACTTTGATCAGATTGACTGCGGCTTCTGCCTGTTTTTTCGTATCAGCAATGACCGCTGCAACATGCTCGCCATAATGACGAACGACTCCCCGTGCCATGACGGGTTTATCCCCCATGTATAGACCAAGATTGGTGGGAAATTCTTCCCCGGTCACGATTCGTTTGACTCCCGGCAGTTTACTTGCCTCAGAGGTGTCGATCCGAACGATCTTGGCAAACGCATGGGGACTTCGTTTAAACGCCGTGTGCAGCATGCCGGAAACATACATGTCACCGGTAAAGACAGCCTGCCCGGTTACTTTAACATCGGCATCGACTCGTCTTTCATTTCGCCCTAGAGGCGATTGGTTGACTTCCATGGCAAATCCTCTCTTTCGACTGATTAGTTCATATTATAACTTAAATAAAACCTTTAATAAGTACAATTCTTCTAAATAACACAGTATCACAGCCGGTTGGGTCAGCCTTCTGACTGACCCGGACCAGCTGTTACAATGATTGGTTAAATCAGTTCATCAAACTCGTCGACCAGCTTTGAAAATGTTTCCAGGGCTTCAATGATCGGAGCAGGATCGGTCATATCGAGACCGGCCTGCTTTAACACATCCATCGGATACTGGCTGCGTCCGGCTTTTAAGAAACCTTTGTATTTTTCAAGGGCACCGTCTTCTTGATTTATCACTCGCTTGGCAAACGTCGTGGCGGCACTCAATCCGGTGGCGTACTGGAAGACATAGAAATTGTAGTAGAAGTGCGGGATGCGACTCCACTCAAACTTGATCTCATCATCAACAATGACATCAGGACCAAAGTATTTTGCCACCAGCTTGCCGTACATATCATTGAGTGTCTCACTGGTGAGGGAACCACCCTGCTCGACCACCTGATGGATATCTCGTTCAAACTCGGCAAACATTGTTTGACGGAACAGTGTCCCCTTAAAGCCTTCAAGATAATGGTTGATGATAAATAGACGTTGCTTTTTGTCGGTGATGGTATTCAGCAAATGGTTGTTTAACAGGGCCTCATTAAAGGTCGAAGCAATTTCCGCCAAGAAAATACCATATCCACTGTAGATCCATGGTTGGGATTGAGCGCTGTAGTAGCTGTGCATGGAATGACCCATTTCGTGAGCCAGGGTAAAGGTGTCATTCAGGTTGTCCTGGTGGTTCAATAGCATATAAGGCACCGTATCGAAGCTTCCACTGGAATAGGCTCCGGAGCGTTTGCCCGGTGTCTCGTAGACATCGATCCAGCGTTCGTCATAGGCTTTTTTAACTACCGAAGTATAGTCTTCACCTAAGACCGACAGGGCCTGTAACACCATGTCCTTTCCCTCTTCATAGGGAATTTCCATTTCAACATTTTTTACCAGCGGCACATAAACATCATACATGTGGAGCTCTTTGACTCTGAGCTTTCGCTTGCGGATCGCTTGATACTTGTACATTGCCGGAAGCGCGGCATTGACCGCTTCGATCAGGGCATCATAGACTGATTCCGGGATATTGTTTTCGAACAAGGCAGCGGCACGAGCTGATTTGAAATTTTTTGCCCGGGCATACGTCACATTGTTTTTGACCTCAGCTGACAACAGGCCGGCCAGTGTATTGGAGTGATCTTGAAATACAGAATAATATTCCTTAAATGCCCGTTGACGAACCTTTCGGTCTTTACTCTGCAAAGTAGGAATAAAGTTGCCGTGAGTCAGCTTCAGGTCGTTACCGTCTTCATCCTGGATGGTCGGGAATTCAAAATCAGCATTATTCAATAAACTGAATACATTGGTCGGGGTTTGAAATGATTCACTCAATTTGGCCAACAGGGCTTCTTCCTTGTCACTTAAGGTGTGCTTCTTGGCTCGAAGAATGTCATCAAAATACTGGCGATAGATTTTCAGATCGCCTTTTAGCATGGCCTTTACTTGCTTAGTATCTGAGGCCAAAATTTCCGGTGTCATCCAGCTGGTGGCTTCACCAAACCGGGCCATAAGCGACTGGATTTGGCCATACAGGGCCTGATAGTCCGAAGCTCTGGTGTCGAGATCGTAACTTTGGTGAGTATAGATCCCCAAAATGTGAAGTCGTCGACTGATGGATTCGTAAAGCTTCAAGGCTTCCCGTAATGTATCCTGGTTTTCAAGCAGTCGACCTTGGTATTTTTTGAATTTCTTTAATTGTTTATCGATTTTCCCAAGCTCCGACTGAGCCTCCTCGATCGATGGAAACAATACCGACATGTCCCAGCGGTATTGCTCCGGAATTTGGTCACGTGATGTGTAAGCCATTTTTACCCCTCTCATAAAAACAAGTTTTTCTTAGTGTTCAAGGCGACAATGCCACCCCGATTCAAATTGTCAGTTCGGTTGTACGTAAGCCTTTCACCGTTTACATATTGAAATACCCCTCCGGCTTCATGAACGATCAAATCGACCGGACAAAGATCCCATTCACTGGTCTGTCCATAGGAATAATAGATGTCCGCTGTTCCATCAGCAACCAGACAGCCTTTAAGAGCTGATCCCACCTTGAGAATACGGGTGATTTCTTGACGCTCCATCAGTTCGCAAAGTTGAGGTGTTAGCCGGGATCTTGAGCGGACCAGTGTCAAGTCCTTGGTGCGATCTGACACCCGGATCCTCTCCGTCTTACCTTCATTCCTGCGATAGGCACCACGGCCCTCGATAGCATAATAGAGGCTGTCCAGGCAGGGGACATAGACCAATCCCAGGACCGGTCGATCACCTTTTACCAAAGCCAGGTTGATGGAAAACTGATCGTTTCGATTTACAAACTCTCTTGTCCCGTCCAGCGGATCAATAATCCAAACATAGTCTGTTTCAAACCGTCGCCTGTCACTATCACCTTCTTCTGACAAAATGGCATAATCGGGAAATTCCCGCAGCAAAACATCTGTCAGAATATGATGTGAAGCCATATCAGCTTGTGTAACGATCGTGTTGTCGGCTTTTCGCTTAAAGTCAAAATCATCTTGGTGATAAATACCCAAGATGGCCGTGGAGGACCGTTCAATTGCGTGGATTGCGATTTTCAATTCTCTCTGATACATCTTTTGAATATGGCCTTGTTCATTCCCTGTTTCGTCGTTTCACACCAACCGGCAAGCAATACATTACTGCCATCTATTATAGCAGAAGATAGAAAACGGGATTGATTCTGTTCAAATCAACCCCGTATATTTTACTTATGATAGACAATCAATTAATTTCATCAGCGATTCGATATTGTGGAAGCACAAATCGAAGCGAGGAATAATCGTTTTGACTATAGATGTTGTACATCTGATTTGTTTGCTTAAGCGCCCATCCGATATCTGTTGCATATTGATGGGTGTTGTCGTAGTTGTTCCACTTCATGGTGTAAAGCGTATATTGCTGACGAGTCTCCGAATTGATATAGGATTTTCCAATCCATTGAGCGCCTCCGACAATAGCTTTTGCAGGAGTGGTCCAACCTTCTTTATAGGCATAGCGGACTCCCCCGCCAACCGGTGCTGAATCGATCGCTCCAATCCCGAACATATTGTAGACTTTGACAAATCCATCCTCACCTTCCGACCCGTAAGGCAGGATTTTATCTGTGTCCGGATTATACCAGAACCCGTTGGCTAACTGTGATCCGCCGTTTCCGGTTTCAAGTAACGCATGGGCGATCAAATAAACTTCATTGATCCCGGCTGACTTGCTACCATCCACAAATGCACTTCCCTGGCCTTCCAGAATACCCTTCCCCTTAAGGATCGTATTCAGCGATGATGAAGTGAGGCCGGTGTAATACCTGAGATCGAGGAACTGATACATTTCCTTTGGAATGCCGCTTACCTCAACCAAAGCATGCTCAGGTGGAACCGTCTGATCTCCCGAGTAACTGACGAACCCGCCATATAGCCAGCCCGGTTTGTCATCATATTCTATTTGATACCAGTCGTTAAAGATGTCGAGCACCTCAAACTGTTCGCCTGCATTGACTGTACCAAGCGGAACGCCACTGGCTACTGCAAATGGTCTGACATTAAGTCCGTTATGAGTAACCGTCAGGAATCCCAAGGATTCAGGATCTTTACTATAGTCAAACGGGATCGAGTTGATCGGATCCATGACCGCTAACACTTGTTCTCTGGTAGCCTGGATCCAGCGACCGTCGGCATCTGACATCGCACGACCATTCACGGCCAACTGATCGACTACTGCTTGATCGATGGTTTTTCCGTAGAAATCAATCCGATAAGCATGCTGTGTTCCCTTGACATTTTCGACATCCAAGACCAAACTGCTGGTCGCCTGGGCCGAACTTGCCAGCTTGTTTTTCGCTTCAATGGTCACTGTAAACTTGCCTGCAACATCAGGTGTCCATATCAGGGCGTCATCGGATGAATAGTCTTGTGTGTTTATGATCTGACCTGCCGCATTCTTTAATGAGAACCGGTAGACGATGTTTTCAGGGCTTGGACCAATTCCACGAGCAGTAATGACGATGGGAACCGACAACTTGTATTTGCTGGCCACCGGGAATACTTCGTTACTGATGGAAGAGACTGCTTTGGTATCAGGAGCCGGTGTCGGTGTGGTTGCCGGTTTGACTTCCTGAACAAATGTAGCACTGATATAGCCTGTCCTGTTATTGTATTTGATCTGATACCAACCGTTACTTAATCCATAGTGTTCGACAATAACGCCAACGGACAATGCCCCCAGGACAGTGGAAGATGTATTAGCCTGTGCTCTGACATTCAGGCCTAAACCGGCTGTGATAGACACCTTACCTTGCACTGTCGGAGTTGGTGTAGGTGTGGGGGTGGGCGTTGGTGTTGGAGTCGGGGTCGGTGTGGGGGTTGGTTTTGGTGCAGGCACTACTTGAGCAAAGCTAGCCGAAATATAGCTCTTTTTCCCACCATATTTGATCTGATACCAGCCGTTGGAAAGGCTGTAATATTCAACTTCAGTCCCCATCGGCAATGTGCCTAAGACAGTGGAAGAAGTATTCGGTAATACCCGAACGTTCAGTCCCAGCCCGGCAGTAGTTTTTAGTTTACCAACTACCGTTGGTGACGGCGTTGGTGACGGCGTCGGTGACGGGGCCGGAGTCGGCTTTGGTGTTGGAGCAGGTGCCGGAGCAGGTGCTTTTATCACCTGAGCATACGTTGCTGAGATGTAAGCTCTTTTTCCGCGATAATTGATTTCATACCAACCGTTGGATAGCTTATAATATTCGACCTCACTGCCTTCAGCCAGTGACCCTAGCACAACCGAAGTAGTACTTGGCTGCGTTCTTACATTGAGACCCAGCCCGGCAGTAGTTTTCAGTTTACCGGCTACCGTTGGTGACGGTGCCGGGGTCGGAGCCGGAGTCGGTGTTGGCGTTGGGGCAGGTGCCGGGGCAGGTTGAGACACTGCACGAGCAAAATCGGCACTGATATATCCTGTGCCACTGCCATATTTAATCTGATACCAACCATTCGCTAATGAAACATACTCTGCTTGTGACCCATCACTTAATGAACCGATCACACGGTATTGCGTCCCTGCTCCCGACCGAACATTGAGATAGGGCTGAGCAGAAATTTGGACTTTACCTGTTGTCGGTGCCGGTGTCGGTGCAGGTGTTAGAGCTGGGGTCGATACGGTCGCATAAGAACTGCTGATAAAGCCGGTAACGTTGGCAGTATATTGGATCTTATACCAAGCACTTCCGTTACTGTCATTTTGCGAACCTAAGTATGCAAAACTGCTCCCACTGCTAACCGAACCAATCACTGTATAATTCGTTCCGGGACCGGTTCTGACATTTAATTGATCGTGAGTAATATTTACTCGCGAGGTGTTGGCGTAACTAAAATTAGTTGACATACCTGTCAGGATGCTCATTGCTACCATGAGAACAACCATGGTTAAAGATAGTTTTTTCATACAGCCTCCTTGTTGTAATTTTCATTTTACCATAGCAATGCTATGAAAATTCAACAAAAAAACGATTTCGACCAATTATAAGCAAGCCACCCCTAGATGTGGCGGTCATAGAAACGATCGACTCAATATCTAGGGGTGTTTTTTAAAAGATTTTACACTTGATGTTCACTTATTACAGTCTCTTTAGTACGTCAACCAACAAATCATACGTCTTTTTCGAAGACGAAATACTCAGACTTTCGAACGGCGTGT
>JAAZLX010000011.1 GCA_012799095.1 Tissierellia bacterium | reverse complement strand
TGCTGAAGGGTTGAATATCTTCGCCTTGATACGGGCGATCGAGTATTTCTCCATCATAAACCAGCAGATTTCCCTGCATGACTTCAAACGGCAGAACCATTTCCTCCGGCGTCGGGTTGTGTGCGATCAGGACCGATTCATATTCGGAGTCGCCGTTTAATTCCAAAGCATAGGCGATGATCATCGGAGAGTATAAAAAAACCAAATGCTTCCGAATGTCGTTATCATCATATTGATTAAATACCCCGATTCGCTGTCGGAGTCTCAATAAACCTTGAACAAAATCAACCAGATCGGCATGCTTGACTCGCAGGTTCCAATCGATCTGATTGATATCATCGGGCATATTGTAGGTGTTATGGTACATCCTCTTCGAACGCATAAATTCGGTCCCGAGATGGAAAAACGGAATACCGAATGATAACATCAAGACCCCGAAGACCAGTTTGGTCAAGCGCTTGATCTCCTGATCGGACTTGCCGGTGCTTTTTTTGAGCTTGTCATACAGGATCAGATTGTCATGCGACGTGTGATAATTGATCGACTCAAACGGATAATGGGTAAAACCGTAGATCTGGTCAGAAAAATTGATCGAACCGGTGATACCCGATATTACTCCGGTCCGTCCCAGGACATTACCCTGGACATAGCCGAGTGAGGCATCATCATTTTTCCCCTTTAAGGCATCGCGGAAAATATCATTGAACAGAGCAAATTCCTGTCCCCGCTGCTGTCCCTGAAGGGTCATCTTGTCGATCAGTAGACCGGATGGTCCTCCGCCCCACGGCTCGCCATAGATCAGAATATTCGGATCGATTTCCCTCAGTCGACGGACGATTTCTTTGGACGTATCGATATCGGTCAGACCAAACAGGTCAAACCGGAACCCATCCACTTGACATTCCCGGACAAAAAACTCGAGCGACTCGATGATCAGACGCTTGGCGACATATTGCTCCGAAGCGATCTCATTGCCTACGCCCGAACCATTATAAAAATGCCCCTTTTTATCTGTCCGATGAAAGTATTCCGGTTCTAATAAGTTTAAGTTGGAGTCTTTGGTCTTGAAGGTGTGATTGTAGACTACATCCATCACAACTCCCAGACCTTTGGCATGAAAGGCCTGCACCATCTGTTTAAACTCATACAGCCGCTGATGAGGATCCGACAGATCCTTGACATACGAACCTTCCAGAACAAAATACAGTTCCGGATCATACCCCCAGTTATAGCCTTCGCCCAACTCATCGACTGTAATAAAGTCCTGTACCGGCATCAGGTGGACATGACTGACACCCAATTGTTTCAGGTAATCGATCCCGATCGGATAACCATTTATATCCCGCTCTTCCATCATGCCTAAAAACTTACCCGGCGATTCGAATCCGCCATCGGGATGAACTGTAAAATCACGAATATGGGTCTCGCAAATGAAAGCCTCTTTATAACTTAAAACAGGCCGCTTGTGCGATCCCCAGCCCGGTGGATTGGTCCGACTGAGATCGATCACGGCCGATCGGGTAGAATTCGGGGCAGCCCCCAGACCGAATGGATCGGTCACATCAAAGGTTTTATTTTTACGGGTCAGGCGATATAAATAATAAGTCCCGGCGTGATCTCCCGGCAGACTCAGGCAAAAACACCCGTCATCCATTCGGATCATGTCATACGCCGTAAAATCTGTAGTATCTTTGTCTGCAAAGTAAAGCAATTTCATGGAGTCAGTGCTTGGAGACCAGACACAATAAACAGTTTCTGTTACTGAGTAAGTTGCTCCCAGCTTTCGGGTTGGTTCGTAATTCATTCTACCTTCATATCTTTCACATATTGATACAGTTCTTCGTAATGCTTGGCCGATTCAGCCCAGGAATGATCCGTCTCCATCGCCTGATGCACGATCTCACGCCAGACCGTTTCATCACGGAAATGATAAAGAGCATCCTTGATGGTAAACAACAATTCATGAGCATTGTAGTTGCTAAAACTAAAGCCCGTACCTTCACCCGTGAAGCGATTGTACGCCATGACGGTGTCTTTCAGACCACCCGTCTCACGAACGATCGGGATCGAACCGTAGCGCATGGCGATCATTTGGCCCAGTCCACACGGTTCAAATCGTGACGGCATCAAAAACATATCACTGGCGGCATATACTTTTTTCGCCAATATATTGGAAAAGAAAATGTTCGACGACACCCGTCCGTGATAGCGCGAGGCATAGTTCGAGAAGGCCTGTTCAAATTCATGATCACCGTTGCCTAACAGGACAAACTGGATTTTTTCTTCCATCAGTTCATCGAAGATAAAGCTTAGCAGATCCAGGCCTTTGTTTGGCACCAGTCTGGTCACCATGGCGATCAGAGGCACATCGGGATCTTGATTGAGATGAAGCAGTTTTTGCAATTCCAGCTTATTGACCTTCTTCTGTTCAATCGAGTTTTTATCAAAATTGGCAAAGATTTGATCATCCGTCGCCGGATTATAGTAATCATAGTCGATCCCGTTGACGATACCTCTCAACACGTGTGATTTATGCAGCAACAGCGAATGGAGACCTTCTGAATAATAAGCATAGCGCAATTCTTCAGCATAGGTCTTCGATACCGTAGTTATATAATCGGAGAAGCTGAGGCCCGCTTTCATGAAGTTGACATTGCCATAGTGTTCCAACTTGTCATAAGTAAAATAATCATCACTCAGCCCGAGATAATCACCTAACAGATCATAAGGAAAAATCCCCTGGTATTTCAGGTTGTGGATGGTAAAAATTACTTTGGTGTCGATAAATTCCGGTCGCATGGCGTACTGATCTTTAAAAATCGGCGCTACCGGACCGGTATGCCAATCATTCAAGTGAATGATATCCGGGTAGAAACCGACCTCACAGGCCAGATCGAGTACCGCCCGGCAAAAATAAGCGAAACGTTCCCCATCATCAAAGTAACCATAAATACCATTGCGGGCAAAGTAATACTCGTTGTCAATAAAATAATATGTCACACCATGGTGCTTGTACTCAAATATACCGACATATTGATTCATCTTGGGCATTCGGAGATGAAAGTGTTTGACAAATGTAAACTGATTTCGATAGTCCAATGGAATGATGGAATACAGCGGCAATACCACCCGGATATCATGGCCCATCTCGGCTAAGGCTTTGGGCAGGGAGGCCGCGACATCAGCCAGACCGCCTGTCTTGATAAATGGACCGGCTTCACTGGTAGCATAATAGATCTTCATTTGACCACAACTCCCTTTTTGATCACATAGGGTAATCCGCCGTCCCCCATCAAGACCTTGTTCTTGCCGACCACCACGTTCTTGTCAAATACGCAGTTGTTGATATTGCAGTTGTCACCAATCGTGACATTCTGGAATACGATCGAGTTGCGGACTACCGTGTCTTTTCCGATACGGACACCGCGAAAGATGATCGAGTTCTCTACCGTTCCTTCAATGATACATCCGTTGGCAAGCAACGCATTATTGACATTGGTCTGACCCAGATACATGGTGGAAGGAGCATCTTTGACTTTGGTGTAAATCTTGCCGTGACGGTAGAACAGATAATCAGAATAACTGGGATCCAAAATCTGCATCGAAGCATTGTAATAGCTTTGCAATGAGTGAATCGGCAGGATATCACTATCCAGGGTAAATGTTGCTACCCGATAGTGTGTTAAACGATCGATGATGGCTCGTTTGAGATAGGCCTCGTTGCCGGCTTCGATCGCTTCCGTTACGATTTCCATAAAGACCGACTTTTTAAAAAAGAACATTTCGATAGACAAGTCGAATTCATCCTGATTGCCCAGGTTCCGGCCGATACTGATCTCTCCGTTTTCCATGGTCACAATATCAAGACCTAAAAGATCTACCCGGTTTCTGCCTCGAACAATGTGCCGGGTCAGAATCGTGATATCCGAGTCGGTCTCAATATGTTGCTGATGAGGTTTTGTGAAATCGATATTACCGATATAGTTGCTTCGCGTCAGCAGGATATGCTTCTTAGTGGTTCGAACGACATAGTCCAGGTTGTCCCGCAATACCGGCAGATCGCCGACCGAAATCTGAGTCGGATTCGGTTCAATGTTGGGATAGAGCATTCGAAGACCACCCGTTTTGCGGTCAAGGTCCCAAGATTTTCCCGGCCCGATATGGTCGTTCAACGAATGGAATTTGTCTTTCAGCACGATTCCGATATAATCGATTCCTGAATTGATCATATTCGACAACGTGAAATCGATCATCCGATAACGTCCGCCAAATGGGACTGCCGCGATCGGTCTGACTTCGGTCAACTCTTTGATATACTCTTCGCGTTCACCGAGGTTAATGATCCCCAATACATCATTAATCATCATAAGCCTCCTAAATCATTCCCAGGTCACGCGAACTGATCAACGTAATCTCGCCGCTGTCATCGCCAACCGTCTCGTTCGGTTTGACTTCCGCACCACTCATGACGATTGCCTTTTTTACTACCGCCCGCTCTCCAATCTTAGCCCCGGGCAAAATCACACTGTCAGTTACCCGGGCACCTTCTTCTACGATGACGCCGGTCGAAAGAATGGAATTTTTTACCACACCTTTGACGATACAACCCTCGTTGACCAACACATTTTCCACATCACCGGTGGTGGCAATATAGTGTGGTGCAACATCGAGGTTGCGGGTAAAAATTTTCCATTCATCAAACAAATCAAGTGTGTTGTCGGGGTCGATAAGATCCATATTGGCTTCCCAATAGCTTTCGAGTGTCCCGACATCTTTCCAATATCCTTCAAATCGATAAGCTAACAGATACTTCTCAAGTTCGAGAGCCGCCGGTATGATGTCTTTGCCAAAATCATGCGTCGAGTCTTCTTTTTTCTGATCTTCGACCAATAATTTTTTTAGCAGTTTCCAGTTGAAGATATAGATCCCCATACTGGCCAGATTGCTTTTCGCTCGCTTTGGTTTTTCTTCAAACTCATAGATCGTGTCATCAGGCAATGTGTTTAAGATCCCAAACCGATGGGTTTCTTCCCAGGGGACTTCGATCACACTGAGTGTGATATCAGCCCCTTTATCAATATGAGTCTGAAGCATTTTGGCATAATCCATCTTGTAGATGTGGTCGCCCGAAAGAATCAGGACAAATTCGGGATCACGTATATCGACATAATCCATGTTTTCATAGATGGCATTGGCTGTCCCGTCGTACCAGCGCCCCCCTTCGGAACTCATGTAAGGCGGTAGGATCTCTACCCCTCCATCCCGCCGGTCGAGGTCCCATGGCACGCCGATACCGATGTGCGTGTTGATCCCCAGTGGCTGATACTGTGTCAGTATCCCCACCTGGTGAATGCCGCTGTTGGCACAATTACTCAAGGCAAAATCAATGATGCGATATTTGCCCCCAAAGTAAACTGCCGGTTTAGCATTTTTTCTCGTCAGTGCTTTGAGCCTGGAGCCTTGTCCGCCGGCCAGGATCATGGCTATCATTTTACCTTTCACCATGTTGTTCCTCCCTTAGAATCAGTCCGCTAAATGGGGCCACTCCTATGATCAGGTGGCCATCCTGTGGTTGTATCACGCCGCTCGAACCCCGGTCTCGTCCATAAAATCTGGTTTCATCGCTGTTAAAGATGACCTGATAGTTCTTGTCTGTTTCGATCAATCGATGATGAATCATCTCCAATGATGAAAAGTTAAGACAAATGATCAGACCTGAACCATCACTGCCGTTTCGTTGATAGGCCATAAATTTCTGATATTCGTTATCGACATCAATCCAGTGAAAGCCTTCCCAGGTAGCCTCTTGAGTATATAGGGAAGCCTGAGAACGATATAAATTGTTCAGCTCACGTACGTATTGCAATGTCTTCATATGAGCTTCATAATCTAAGAGATCCCAATCCAGAGACCGGTTCTCTGACCACTCACGAAACTGAGCAAATTCACCTCCCATAAACAATAATTTTTTGCCGGGATGAGTGTATTGATAAAGGTATAATAAGCGGAGCTGAGCAAACATTTCATCATAATAACCGGGCATTTTGTCGACGATCGAACGTTTCATATGGACGACCTCATCATGACTTAACGGCAAAATAAACCGCTCGGAATATGCGTACATCATGGGGAACGTCAGCTTCTGGTGCAGATTGGCCCGTTCATCCTGTTCCCGGATCATATAACTCAGGGTGTCGTTCATCCAGCCCATGTTCCACTTGAAATGAAATCCAAGACCACCCTCTTCGATAGATTTAGATACTCCGTAGAAGGCGGACGACTCTTCCGCCATCATCATAAAGCCCGGGACAGATCCCATTTGAGTATTGACTTCTTGCAGGAAACTGATAGCAGCCTGGTTGTAGACCGCCTGCTGATGGTCTTCGCCGAATTTGTGGTGGATCATATACGCTACCGCGTCGGCCCGAATGCCATCGATATGAAACTTGTCCCGCAAAAAGCTGGCATTGGATAAGAAAAAATTACACACATGACGTCGATTGAAATCGAAATTCAATGTATCCCACTGTTTGTTGTAGGCTTCATGCCAGAATTCGGATTCATACAAAGACTGCCCATCAAAATACGCCAGTCCGTGGGCATCTTTCGGGAAATGACATGGCACCCAGTCCAGGATGACACCGATACCGGCCAGATGAAAGGCATCGACTAAACGCATGAAACCCTTGGGGTCTCCAAACCGACTGGTAATAGAAAAATACCCGGTCTGTTGATACCCCCAGCTACCATCATAAGGAAACTCCGTGACCGGCATGATTTCGACATGGGTATAGCCCAGGTCTTTTACATGAGGTACCAGCTGGTCAATGAACTGATCGAAGGTATAGTAATCCTTCCCGTCCCAGCGGCGCCAACTGCCGAGATGAACTTCGTAGATCGACATCGGTTCTTCATAGATGTTTTTTTGGGCGGCCTGTGCCTGAAAGTCCTTATCATTCCACTTATACCCGCTTAAGTTAAAAACTTTTGAGGCATTGTTAGGCACTTGTTCCGAATAAAAAGCATAGGGGTCGGCTTTCCACAGTTGCTCCCCTGTCTGTGTCCGGATGACATACTTATAACTGTCGCCTTCACGGTATTCCGGAAAAAAACCGACAAAGAAGCCTTCTTCGATTCGCTGAAGACCATGTTGCCAATTTGACCAATCATTTCGATCGGACGCGATGTGGACCTCACGGGCTCTTGGAGCATAGACTAAAAACCGAACTCCGATTTGATTTCCCCAGTCGATAAAATGAGCACCTAAATAGCGGTGTCCTTCGTTAGTAACTCCATGAACATAAGCCTTCAAAAACTCGGAAGGTATCCCGTACATAAACGTTTCCTTTCAGAAAGAAAATTCGACCGATCTTTTTCTCTTTTCATCTTAACAGAAAAACAGGTAACTTGAGACCAAGACCCCTAATCAAAGCCATAAAATATCGATTTTTTTACCCATCGAGTTCGTGTTTAATCCAAACCAGATCCCGGTGGAGACTGGCAGCGACTTCAGCCAGACCTGTTCGATCATTAAACACACTCATATTGGACAATTCTTCGGTTTTTATTGAAAGGATCTTCTGTGATCCGGTGATCAGATAAAACATGTCGTCGGCAGCAAATTCTTCCGGTCCAACCCGGACTTGACCGTCTTTGTAGCGTGCCACCAACTTGTACCGCTTACCCTGAACTAGTTTTTGCCTGATCTGCTCGGGTGTGATATCTCGAATGCCACGGACATTTGACTGATCAAAGGCAATATTGCGATCAAACAATACGCCGGCTAATATTGCCATTTTCACGCCACTGTCGATCCCGTCAACATCATACGACCATTTGGGTTCAGCAATACCGAGTTCGATTGCTTTGTCGATCGCCTGTTGAAAGTTGCACCCCTGCTCCATTTCTTCCAGTAAGAAGTTCGTGGTGGCATTTAGGATGCCGGCCATTTCGACAATCGTGGAACCCATCGCACCATAGTACCCAAGGGCAAACCCGGGAAGGGATGCACCCATAACACCACTTAAGCCCAGCTTGACGCCGGCAACATCAGCTGGACGTTTCAATCCGATGTAGTCATGGACTACCGGTGCTTTATTGGCAAACACGATCGACACACCGCTTTCGATAATCCGGAGCATTTGCCGATGGACTGTCTCGGCTTGACTCAAGTCAGTCGGTGTCAATTCAAACCAGACATCGATCGGACAGTCTTGTAGGACATTGTTCAGATCTTCTATTGGGTCGTTCGGGAAATGACCGTCCCGCAAAAAACGCACCAGATCTTCTCGTGAGATCCCGTTGTCATTACGCCATTGTCTATCACTTCGCCGGATCATCACTACGTTAGGCATTTGATCAAGGCGAAGCCAATGTTCGATCAATGCTTTTCCCACTCGACCACAACCGTTCAATGCCACATTCACATTCATTTTTTCACTCCTTTAGCAAAAGGCTGCTTTTATCTTCAGCCTTATTCTTTTTAAAAATCTTATCCCATTCCTTTTATAGCCAAGTGACTCCGTGTCTTGTATAATAGCCTTACAAGGAGGACTTATGCTTACGGAAGAACAATTAATTGAACGCGCTCTGGAACAGGCCGGAATAGCGATGATGGCACGGGCCAAGACTGCTCCCAAAGCTCGTGGTGTTGACAATCTGGTCTATCGCCTGGCTGAAAAAAACGAGATCGAATCGATCGCCCAGGAAATTGAAAATCTCGGAATTGAAAAAGATGTCCCCTTTTTTATTCGTGACAGTCGCAATATCCAACCGCTACAATACATAATCCTTATCGGAACCAAGGACCTTTCCCGCGGCGTGCCGCAATGCGGATTTTGCGGTTATGAAAACTGTGGCCACAAACTGAAAAACATCGGTCGCTGTGCCTACGATTTGATCGATCTGGGACTGGCGGTCGGTTCTGCCCTGTCATTAGGACAACAATTGGGCGTAGACTCTCGCGTTATGTACACTATCGGAAAGGCTGCTATGCGCCTGGGCTTCTTGCCTGAAGCCGAAGTTGCGTTGGGTATCCCGCTGAGCATGACCGAAAAAAGCCCGTTTTTTGACCGTTTAACGACTAGTTTATGATCTGAGATAGCCTTTCACAAGCCCTATTCGCAAATTACTAAAAATAAACTTGACATTACTCAACTAATGAGTTATTATTACAACGTACTCAGTTACAAATTCATGGACTCGCATTTTGTAATGATCGTTACATTTTGCGGGTTTTGTTTTTAGACAGGTACACAATATATTTTTAGGAGGTACCCATGAATAGCGGTACAGTAAAATGGTTTAATGCAGACAAAGGCTTTGGTTTCATCTCGAATGATGAAGGCGGAGAAGACATCTTTGTCCACTTCTCAGGCATCGTAGCCAGCGGTTACAAAAGTCTGAATGAAGGCCAAAAAGTAACTTTCGACATCGAAGAAGATTCAAGAGACCCCAAGCGTTCACGCGCTGTCAACGTCCAAATCGTCTGATTTCGTTGAAAATCTAAAACGCCCAGTCGGGCGTTTTTTTTATGCTATTGATTCTTTCGGGCTGCCATTTGACCCCATAGCCACAATCCGGCAAACATTATAGTCACAACGATTGGACTGATCAGATTCTTGGTCGATAACCGCCTGGCTCTAGTGGCAGCGTCCCTGGCCTCAGCAATGGCAACCGGATCGATAAACGATACGCTCGGTGGTCCATATCCTTTGAGATATGTTCTACCCTCTACATTTAATTGAAAGGTATTGTCGACCAACTTTACTCCGGGGTCCTGACCCTTTGGGACAATATCATATAGATCCTGTTCGGTAATCAGGGTTCGCTGATCGATTTCGTGCTCGCCTTTGGGAAGTACCAGGCGATACTCATAATCATCGAAAGCATCATCAAACAATGCTTTCATTATGCCACTGCGGTATTCCGGAGCATCATAGTCGTACCAGTCACCTACACCAAGAAGCACACCGATCAGCCGGGTGTCGTCACGTTTAGCTGTCATCGACATGTTATAACCGCTATCTCCCCCCGAACCGGTTTTGATGCCATCAGCTCCAGGTATGCCGTAGCTGGCGCCTTCAAGCGTTATTAGATAGGTTTCAAATGTTTCTTCGAAATCCGTTCCTTCCTGAAATGTCTTCCTGACGATATTGGTATGATTGAGGACTTCCGGATATTCTTTGATCAGATGGGCTGATAAAACAGCAATATCTTGAGCTGTCGAGATATTTTGTTCTTCTGCGGGATAACCTTCAGCCGGATAATTGCCCATCAGTGTATTTGGTGCACCGACTGCATTGTAGAATGTGGTATCAGTCATGCCCAATTCTGCCGCCGTCTCATTCATCCAGGTGACAAACTCACCGTGTGTTAATTCGGTTTCCCAGATCAGCATCATAACGGCAGCGGAAGAAGAAGCCAATATTGCCAGGTCGATCAATTCTGACACTGTATATGTAGCTCCCTGTTTCATTTCATTATTGCTAATGTAAAAATAGGTCGAAAGTTGTTCAATTTCCGGTGTGACCGGGATCTCCGTTTCCAGGGTGAACTTGCCCAGATCCATTGCCTGATATATAAGGTATATCGACATTGCTTTCGTGATGCTGAGAGGTATCCACGGTTTATCGGCATCCTCCTGCCACAATATTTGTCCCGTTTCACTGGAAGCAATGATCGAACCGCCGCGCGGAATAAACGCCTGAGGTATCTCAAGCCCTCGGCGACCGGTAGCTTTCGATGCTTCGACAGCAAAGCCCGGCCCCGGAAAAAATGACGAGCTGATAACAAGCGCTATCAATAATATAGTTAGAAGTTTTCTCATTCCTTCTTCCCTTCGATTCATTTGATTATATTGAATTATATCATTACTGGTATCATTTCGCAGAAAGAAATAAGACATTGGTTTTTGTCGTTCTTATGAATTCCACAAAAAAAGATTCCATTAAAACATTGGTTTAACGGAATCTTTTG
>JAAZLX010000078.1 GCA_012799095.1 Tissierellia bacterium | reverse complement strand
TGGAAACGGTTTATCATGCCGATGCCGCCATCGAAGCGATCTATCGTTCCGGCATGCGGGCAGTCACCGGCAAATGTCTGATGAGCAATGATCCGGAGTTACCGGATGGTCTGCGCCAACCGAATGATAAAGCTCTCCAGGAGACGATGGATCTGCATGACAAATGGCATATGAAAGACAATGGTCGGATCCGCTACGCGCTGACTCCTCGATTTGCCGTCAGTTCCGATGAGGAGTTATTGCTGGAAGTGGTCCGACTGGCTGAACAGAACAATCTCATGATCCATTCGCATGCCTCGGAATCCCCCGGTGAGGTGGCGATCGTACAGGAAAAATTCGGTAAACCTAATGTCGAGTACTTACATAAGATCGGTCTGACAGGGCCAAACCTGGTGTTAGCCCATTGCATCTGGCTGAATGACCGGGAGATGGAGATCCTGGTCGATACACAGACTAAGATCAGCCACTGCCCCGGCTCCAACCTGAAACTAGCCTCGGGCATTGCCAAGATTCCCGAGTTGCTGAAGATGGGGGCCAAGATATCCCTGGGAGCTGACGGTGCACCTTGCAACAATCGGATGAGTATATTCAACGAAATGTATCTGGCAGCCTTGATCCAGAAGGTCAGACTGGCTGATCCTCAAGCGTTGAATGCGTATGAGGTTCTCCATATGGCGACCAGGGGAGGTGCTGAAGCGATCGGTCAGTCGGACGATCTGGGGTCTCTCGAAGTCGGCAAAAAAGCTGATATCACGATCGTCGGTCTCGATGGCGCCCATCAACAACCGGCCGAGCATATCGATCCGGTGGCCCAGCTGGTATATTCCACTCAGGCCGGGGATGTCTATGCCACGATCGTCGATGGTAAGGTCCTGATGGAAAACAGACAGCTGTTGACTCTCGACTGGGACGACATCAAACACAACACCAACCGGATCATCAAGCAAAAGCTGGCTCGAATATAAAGGGGTAGCATCTTGTCATCCTTGTCATCGGTATCTAATACACAATATGATCCACATGAATTATCCGACTTAGCCGTTCGATCAACGCTCAAACTGGAACGGGGCGAACTGTCACATGAAAATGGATCTTTTGCCCTGCCCGGCGAATCAGCCTATACTATGGCGAACAGCGGCTCAGCTTTTCGCACGGCAAAGTATTATGCAGTGACCAAAAGCAACAGGCTTCTGGCGCTCGATGGTACCGGGTTTTCGAAAGCAGTCATCTTTACGTATGACGCCGGAGGACACTATATCGAGAGCAGGGTGGTTTCATTCAATACGATACTCAAGCTGCAACCGGATTGCTGTTACATCCGTTTAGCGCTATATGAAGCAACAAACCCAATCGTACATGTGCTGTCTGATCACAAGCTGGAAGAAGTCAAAGCGTTAGACAATTCCAATGTATCCGACAATGTCTCGCTTATCATACCGTCATTCAGCAACCGGACAAAAAATGGCACCCTGGCCTGCAACACATTGCGGTTTATGCTGCCGCCTAACTATAGCGCCTGCGGGTCACCGAGCAAGCTGATCATCTGGTGCTATGGCAGCTCAAGCTATAATCAGATGACTGATGTCAGCTTTGACCGGTGGCAGACAAGCTACAAACAACTGTGTTATCTGCGGGACAGTGGTTATGCTGTTTTGGCGGTCCATCCGCTGAATTCGACCTTTGGCATCGATGAAATAAAACTGTGCTCTTTCGGACAGGTGTCGAACCGGTTGGCATATGCCGAGGCCGTTGATTGGCTACTGGACAACTACAACATCGATCAACATAGTATTTATGCTGTCGGGAAGTCTCAAGGAGGCATCCCATCCAACTTTATGCTCTACGACAAGCAGATCAAGGTCAAAGCAGCCTGTTCGTTCGCTCCTCTGCTGACCGCTCTGGAACGGAGATGGCTCAACGGTTTCTACAGCTTTAACCAAAACCTGCAGGAAGCGTATCTCTATGCTAAAGATATGGGGTTTGAGGATCATGATGGGTTTGGTGCAAGCGCTATTCTTGCGATCGATCGTGACATCCGTGACATCTCCGATCAGGCTTCCAAGCCCTGGAGAGACTATGTCATCGCCAACCTCGATCACTATATTGAATACGACCCGATCCTTCATGGATTGAGTCGTTGCGATGCCTTACAGATCGCCGAGGCATTAGTAAACCATCACATCGACTATGATGTGACGATAGCAGCGGACCTGCTGAAGTCGATGTCTCGAACGCCGACTGAAGTTCCGCTCAAGGTGTGGTTCTGTGCTGATGATGACGAATGTAACTACGCTCTTGCAAAAGCGTATGTCCAAAGTATCGTCAACGGTGGCGGCACGGCTGAATGGAGACAGATGCCCAACGGAACCGGCAAGCATTATTTTGATACATTGACCGATCCGAATGCGATTCGAGTCAAGAACGTGACAACGAGATTGGGCATCACTTATGACGAAATGAGCCTCGCCTATATCGAAGCGCTCGAATTCATCGAGAAATACTAAAGCGGCAAATAAAGGAGAATTGATGAAAGAAATATTGATGGCCATGGTCGATGTCGCACTTGAGCGCATCCCGGCCCAATTGGTTCTAAAGAATGCCAACCTGGTCAATGTCTTCAGTGGAGAAATTTACCCGACAGACATTGCCATCCATATGGGTTATGTCGCCGGTCTCGGCAGTTATTCAGGAGCGGAGGAAATCGATTGCACCGGAAAATTCGTCACCCCGGGACTGATCGATGCCCATGTCCATATTGAGTCGTCCATGGTGACGCCGAATCAGTTTGCCAAAGCCATCCTGCCGCGGGGGACGACGACGGTGGTGGCCGACCCGCATGAGATCGCCAATGTAGCGGGGATCAGGGGGATCGAGTATTTGATGGATTCAGCTGAAAACCTGCCTCTCAATATATTGATGATGCTGCCGTCGTGTGTCCCGGCAACACCGTTTGAAAACAGCGGGGCGGTATTGCGGGCGGAGGATCTGGCAGAGTTGATGGATCACCCCAAGGTCATGGGACTGGGTGAGGTCATGGATACCAATTCAGTCTTGACTTGTCGCCACGGGGTCTATGATAAGATCGTCCTGGCCAAACAGGCAAAAAAGCAAATTGACGGTCATTCACCCGGTCTGTCCGGTAATGACCTGACAGCCTATATTATGGCCGGCATCCGGAGCGATCATGAGACGGTCAATGTCGATGAAGCTCGGGAACGCCTCCGCCTTGGAGCATCGATCATGCTCCGTGAGGGCTCCGGGGCACGAAATGTCAAGGATCTGCTGCCACTGGTGACGCCACAGACCCAGCAACACTGTTTTTTCTGTACTGATGATAAGCATCCAAGCGAGATCCTGTCGGAAGGTCATATTGACTACAATATCCGGCTGGCGATCTCAGAAGGGCTCGATCCTGTCACCGCCATCCGGATGGCGACGATCAATCCGGCCAGACACTTCGGCATCCCTAATGTCGGAGCAGTTGCCCCAGGATACAAGGCCGACCTGATCATTGTCAACAATCTGCAGGACTTTCAAGTCGAGAGAGTCTATAAAAAGGGTCGACTGGTGGCCCAGGACGGTGAGTCGCTGTTTGAAAGCGAGCCGATCAATGACTCGAATATGCGTCGCAGTGTCAATATCAAACCACTCAATGACAAGACCTTTGCCCTGCCGAAAAACATCAACGACCTGCCTGTTATTGGAATCAATTCGTTTTCGCTTCTGACTACGCGGTTGGACTACGATCCGGCCAAAAAAGATCAATACCATAAAATCAGTGTGATCGAACGGCATCACAGCACCGGTTCACACTACAGCGCCTGGATCGATGGTTTTGGGACATTTGACGGTGCTATCGCTTCGACAGTGGCTCATGATTCTCATAATATTGTCGTGATCGGTTCGAATGACAGTGACATGAAGCTGGCAGTCGAAACGATCAAGGAGATCGGCGGTGGTCTGACGCTGATCCATCAGGGCAGAATCATCGGTTCACTGCCTCTGCCGATCGCCGGCTTGATGAGCGACCGACCGGTCCGGGAAGTCTATCATGACCTGGAAGAACTGAAGCATCAGGCTTATCAACTCGGTGTCAGTCGGGAAATCGATCCGTTTATGACCTTGTCCTTTATGGCATTACCTGTCATCCCTGAACTTAAGATCACCGACCTGGGATTGTTTGATGTCAAAAAGTTCGAATTTGTTCGATAACAGTTAGATTGGCCGGCTTGGTCGTATCACCTATTTCCATTTTTATGTTACAATCGCACGAGGAGATAAATATGGTGAAACGTCTGGCCGGTCTTTTGATTGTCATAAGCCTATTGAGTGCTTGTCAGCCTGTGGCTGAACAAGCGCCATTTATCGTACCGGCAATGGACGTGCATATCGAAACCGGCCAATATCAATCGGCTGTAGTTGAAGTCAGCCGGGAAAACGTGATACTTTTTCCACCACCGCCTCCGGTCGATCGTTATCCGGCTGATGGAGTGAGAGGGATGTACCTGTCAGCCAGAGGGGCAGCCAATGCTTCCATTTCCGGTCATGCCAAAACATTGCTTGAAACGACCCGGCTCAATGCCGTCGTAATCGATTACAAAGATGACTGGGGCCGGATCGCCTCTACCCATGAATCAAGCGACGCCCTGCTGCAGGCAGCGACCGATCCGATCTATGATGCCAAACAGCTGATCGCCGACTATCACGCCGGCGGAATTTATACCATTGCCAGGATCGTCTGTTTTAAAGACGCTTTTCGGGCTCAGGCTGATCCCGGAAAGGCCATGCAAACCAGCAATGGTGGTGTTTTTATAGCCCCGACCGGGGATACTTATCTGAACCCGTTTGACCGTTCAAATTGGGATTATCTGGTCGAAGCTTCGATCCAGGCCGCCCGGGCAGGATTTGATGAAATCCAGTTCGATTATGTTCGCTTTCCCGAAAACTTCAATGCCCTGTCATCGTTTGTGGTGATGGATCAGGGGGATTATGCGACGGTCGATTTACCGGAAGTCGAAAAACGCTCTCGCGTCATCAGTGATTTTGTTGCTTATGCCAGACAGCAGCTCGAACCTTACAATGTCCGGTTGAGTGTCGATATTTTCGGCTATGTCACCATGGTACAGGATGATGGCAATGTCGGTCAGAACTTACTGATGTTGGCTCAGCATGTCGATGTCATATCAAGTATGATCTATCCCAGTCACTGGAATAACGGAGCCTTTGGGGCAGCCCTCCCCGATAAAGAACCGGGCCGGGTCGTATCGGGCTATATCGAACGAGAGAAGGCTTTGCTCAGCACCATGGAAACAGCGCCAATCAGCCGACCATGGTTGCAATCGTTTACCGCCAGTTACCTGGGAAGAGGTAACTTCATTCCCTACACGGCCAAAGAAGTCGAAGCTCAGATAGAAGCCCTCCGACAGGCAGGTGTCCATGAATACCTGCTGTGGGATCCGGCAAACAATTACTTTACGAACGTCAATTATTAACGGCTGGAGTCGCTGGTGACAAGGGCCGTTTTTTGCTGCAAAACAAGCTTTTTTTCAGTATTTCAGTTCATCCAGCGATCGGCCGAACGATTGATTTACCGCGATTGGGTTATATATGTAACAACCCGGTGGAACAATATTAACGGAGTTGAACTTGAAAACAAGCATCAATCTGGCTGAGACATCACTGCCCTCAGGACTGACCCAGGAGCAGGCAAACCAGCTGTTAGCCGCTGGCAAAGGAAATATAGTACTCGACAAAAAGACCCGCAGCGTGGCCAAGATCATTTTTGATAATGTGTTTACCCTATTCAATCTGATCAATGCCATCCTGGGGGTAGTTGTGCTTCTGGTCAGTTTGATCGATCCAATTTATTTTCGCAACCTGCTGTTTATCGGGGTCGTGATCGCCAATACATTCAT
>JAAZLX010000077.1 GCA_012799095.1 Tissierellia bacterium | reverse complement strand
GATGTCATCCACCACAGTCAGATTTTGACCGATCACACGATTCGTCTCCCGTTCAAGCTCTAATAGTTCAGGCCAGTCCAGGAATCCATCGTAATCTACCCGCATCAGTTGTTGTCCGATGTGAAAACCGACATTATTCAAGCCAAAACGTTGCAGTACCAGACCACTTAATATGTGCTCACCGGTATGTTGCTGCATGTGATCATATCGCCGCTGCCAGTCGATTTCGCCTTCAACGGTTGACTCTGTGATATCATCTGCCAAAATATGATAGATTTTATTTTGTCGCTCGATCACATCGATGACTTCGATGCCGTTCAGTTTTCCCCGATCGGCTTCCTGTCCGCCGCCCAGTGGGTAAAACGCGGTTTGGGATAACACGACAGCCGGTCTATCCTCAAGTATCGTTTGCTCAACGACATCGGCGGTGAACGTTCGCAGGTAGGGATTGATTTCAAATAATTTCATGTTGTTTCCGATATTCTCCTGTTACATCATAGAGCGTCCTGCCCGTTTGGTTTTTTTCTTAAATCATATGATATCATATTCTTATCAGACAGGAGGATTCTATGGCCAGATTAATCGTCTATCTAGTAATCATACTGATCCAGGTCTTTTTTCGGGTCCTTCGGCCTTTGGCCGGAAGATCGACCACCTTCCAGGGGATGAATCGCAGGATCCAGGCTCTCAAATCCGATATAAAGGGTCCTAAAAGATCTAGAAAGTAAACTAGGTTTAAAGTGTACCAATTGTATCACGCATTATCCATTTGATTTAAAGAAAGTGTTTGAAAAGCACTTTCTTTTTTGCCTTTTGTTTGTTAAACTTATATCGATATAATATTATCATAAGGAAAGGGGGTTCCATGCAAAAACCGATCTCACTTAAAACTTTCAATCGCCTGGTCGATATGTTGACGATCATCGAACAGTCCCCCCCGGAGCAACAGACCTTCTCATCAAATGAGCTTGCCCGCAATCTCGGGGTGAGTGATATCTTGGTTCGCAAGGATTTGAACAGTATCGGAATCAGTGGCCGGCCTAAAATCGGCTTTAGCCGTCAGGACCTCGTCACCAATTTAGAACACGTTCTGGGATACTCCGGTCATAACGAGGCTATTATTGTCGGTTGTGGGCGACTTGGACGCTCTCTGCTTGATTTTCATTTGCTTGACAGTCTGGGGATCTCCCTGGTGGCCGGATTTGATCTGACACCTTCAACCATTGGTCGTCTCGAGGTTTTACCTGTGACCAAGATGTCATCGCTGAT
Source organism: Tissierellia bacterium (assembly GCA_012799095.1). GTDB lineage: Bacteria > Bacillota > Clostridia > Peptostreptococcales > Acidaminobacteraceae > DUPT01. The sequence continues at coordinate 21,405 of JAAZLX010000077.1, read as the reverse complement.
CAGACGTATGCGAATCAAACTGGCGCTTGTAAGTGTTCCGGAAAACGTCGCTCAGACGGTGACTGATCAGCTGATCGAGGCCGGGATCAAAGTAATTTGGAATTTTACCGCAACGCCATTGATCGTCCCGGAGGATATTCACGTTCACCAGGATGATTTGCGTCGTTCCGTGGCTCATATCCAACAGCACCTGGATTCGGAGGAATCATGAAAATATTTGTTTGTGTCGGCAGCTCTTGTCACCTGAAAGGCTCCTATCACATATTGGAGGCCTTCAAGCAGGCGGTGTCAGAGAATCAACTGGAAGACCAGATTGTTTTGTCAGCCGCTTTTTGCCTTGGTCAGTGTCGCGACGGTGTCAGCATCAAGCTCGATGATGAGATCGTCACCGGACTTTCTCTTGAAACGTTCGATCAGATCTGGCAGACCAAAGTCCTACCTGCCCTGGGCAATTAATATGAAACGGTTTATTGATCTTAAGGAATCGAATTGTCAAAACTGTTATAAGTGTATTCGAGCCTGCCCGGTAAAATCGATCTCATTCTCTGATAAGCAAGCTCATATTATTGAATCCGAGTGTATTCTGTGCGGTGAGTGCTTTATTGTCTGTCCCCAAAACGCCAAACAGGTCGAGAACCAGGTGCCGAGGATCAAATTAGCCATGGCGAAAGGCGAAGACGTTTATGTCTCACTGGCACCGTCTTATGTTGCCAATTATAAAAACATCTCCTTCGCTACCATGGAAGATGCTTTTCGAAAACTCGGGTTTGCAGGAGCAGGAGAAACTGCTCTGGGAGCAACTATTGTGACTGAAAAATACGATGATCTGGTCGATAAGTCAAATGGCAAGGTGATCATCTCATCCTGCTGTCACAGTGTCAATCTGTTGATCCAAAAACACTTCCCGGAATGCCTGGACCATCTGGCACCGGTATTGAGTCCAATGCAGGCTCACTGTCAGATGCTAAAAGCCGAGCACCCCGGAGCTAAAACCGTCTTTGTCGGACCGTGTATTGCCAAGAAGGAAGAAGCCGGCCGCTACGACGGAATCGTCGATTGGGCGATCACTTATGAAGAATTGAGCGAATGGCTGGCTCATGAGAACATAGTTCTACATAACAAAACCGATGATCGTCTGAAAGGCAAGGCTCGGCTCTATCCCACCACCGGGGGAATTCTGGCAACAATGAAAAAAACCCGACCGGACTTTCATTATTTAGCCATCGATGGTGTCGAAAACTGTATGCATGCCCTGGAAGATATTAAGCGCGGTCAAGTCGACCATTGCTTTATCGAAATGAGCGCCTGTGTCGGAAGTTGCATCAATGGTCCGGTGATGGATCGTGAAGCCATCCATACTATAGCTGACATCACGATCGTGAAAAACTTTGCTTCGGATCAACCGTTTGCCGTAAGTCCTGTTCAGCGGATCGATCTGTCAAAAGGGATGGGTCCTCTGAAGATACATCGTGACCATCCGACTGATGAAGTATTACAGTCGATCCTACATCAGATGGGAAAACGTACCAAAGCTGATGAACTGAACTGTGGTAGCTGCGGCTATAACTCCTGTGTTGAAAAAGCGACTGCTGTATACCAGGGCAAAGCCGATCTCACCATGTGTCTGCCCTTTCTAAAGGAAAAAGCTGAGAGTTTTTCGGATAATATCATTCGAAATTCACCCAATGCAGTATTTGTACTAAATGAGAAATTGGAGTTCCAGCAGGCCAATACAGCTGCATTAAAACTGTTCAACCAGGACCATATCGAAGATATCATCAATCGACCGGTCTCCCAACTGATCGATCCCAGACCGTATGTCGACGTGATGGATGGCTCTAATGTCTACGATAAGTTGCGTTATTTCTCTGAGTTTGATCGTTATGGCGAAGAAACCATCATCTACGATAAAAATTTTCATATCGTAATGAGTATCATACGTGATTGCACCAAGGAACAACGCGAGTACGAAGCCAAACAACAGATAGCCCGCCAAACTGCAGAAATCACCGATCATGTCATCCAAAAACAAATGAAAATCGTTCAGGAGATCGCCTCACTTTTAGGAGAAACGACGGCTGAGACCAGAGTGGCATTGATGAATCTTAAAGAGAGCTTGAGTGATGACTAGTTTATTTGCCGATATTGGTTTTCGCAGTTTGAATAAACACGGTGAACAGATCTGTGGTGATCACGTTCAGGTACATACCCTGCCCGACAACTCGCCGGTCGTCGTGTTGGCTGATGGACTGGGAAGCGGCATCAAAGCCAACATCCTTTCCACGCTGACATCACAGATCATGGCGACGATGCTGGCCAACAACCTGCCGCTTGAGGTCTGTCTTGAGACTATGGTCAAGACTCTCCCCATCTGTGAAGTCCGCGGGATCGCCTACTCAACTTTCAGCGTCATCCGTCTGCTTCAAAATGAAGAAGCGGAGATCCTGCAATACGACAATCCACACGTGATATTACTCCGCAACGGCAGGCATGTCGAATTTCCCAAGCAAAAGTTGGAAATCGACGGTAAGACGGTATTCAAGTCCAAGCTGTATATCCACGAAAACGATATCTTTATTATGCTGAGCGATGGAGCAATCCATGCCGGCATCGGAAATGAATTGAATTACGGTTGGCAACGAGAAAACATAATCCGGTTTGTCGAAGACGTTTATATCCCGGAGTTTACTGCTAAAACAATAGCTACCATGGTAAGCGATCAATGTGACAAACTCTACGGTCACAAACCGGGTGATGACACGACAGTGTGCGTTATACGGATGAGAAAAAGGAAGGCCGCCAATGTGATCATTGGTCCTCCATCTGATCCTTCAAGTGATGACCGTTTAATGGAAGACTATCTCTCAACATCGGGCAAACGGGTGATCTGTGGCGGAACAACAGCCAAAATTGCTGCCAGATATTTGAAAAAAGACATTGTATCCGACTGTCATTACCTTGACCCTGAGATCCCGCCGACAGCGAGCATCGAAGGGATTGACCTGGTGACCGAAGGCATACTTACCGTCAACCGCTGTCTTGTTTACGCCAAAAACTATCTGGAAGACAATACTCACTATGCCACCTGGGCTTATAAAAAAGATGGCGCTTCCCGGTTATCCCGTGTTTTGTTTGAAGAGGCCACTGACATCAATTTTTTCGTCGGAAAAGCCGTCAACCCCGCTCACCAAAACCCTGATTTACCAATAGATTTCAGCATCAAGATGCGTCTGGTCGAGCAACTGAGCGAATCACTTGGAGAGATGGGAAAACAAATCACCATCCGATACTACTAGAAGGAGTTTTACCCATGAGCCGATTTGATTCCAACATTCAGGTCGTCAAGAATGAATTATTGACCGCGGTTTGTCATTACGCCCGGGAAGGCAGTTTGATGCAAAACCTGCATGAAATTCCCAAGGAAATTATGCCTAAAGGTGCCCATACAGCCCGGTGCTGTATTTATAAAGGAAGGGCCATATTATCTGAGCGCGTCGCTTTGGCCTTAACAACAAAAGGCGCTTATGACAGCGTCATCGAAGTGATCGATATCGCATGTGATGATTGCCCTGAATCAGGCTTTGAAATCAACGAAAACTGCCGCGGTTGTTTGGCTCATCGCTGTATCGATGTCTGCCCGAAAGATGCCATCGAGGTGGTGAATAAAAAAGCTCATATCAATAAGGACAAATGTGTCGATTGCGGCAAGTGTCAGGCTGCCTGTCCTTTTTCTGCAGTGACGAACAGAGTACGGCCTTGTGAGCAAGCCTGTAAGATAGGTGCCATAAGCAAAAGCCCAACGGGTGAAGCCCAGATCGATCGGGCCAAGTGTATCAGTTGTGGAGCCTGCGCCTACCAATGTCCGTTCGGCGCCATTTCAGACCGATCCTTTTTAACGGAAACGATCGAACTGTTGGAATATCAAAAACAGCATGGTGATCGACCGGTATTTGCTTTAGTTGCACCGACCATCGCATCGCAGTGCACCGAACACAGTCTTACCCAAGTTGTCGCTGCTATCAAACAATGTGGTTTTCACGCCGTGATAGAAGCAGCTCTGGGAGCCGACATCGTAGCCGATATGGAAGCCAGGGAATGGGCTGAAGCGGGATTTCTGACTAATTCATGCTGCCCGGCTTATGTTGAGTATGTCGAAAGATTTTTCCCGGAGCTGAAACAATATATTTCACACAGTCCATCACCCATGGTCGTCATGGGACGGATTCTAAAGGAAAGACATCCCGACGCAAAGGTGGTGTTCATTGGTCCGTGTACTGCCAAGAAAGTTGAGTTTCAAAAACAGGCATTCAAAGACGCTATCGATAATGTCATTACCTTTGAAGAATTGCAAGCTGTATTTGATTGCTATCAAATCGACTTTGACCATCTAGACGATTCTCCACTTGATCAGGCGTCCTACTTTGGCAGGATCTTTGCCCGGAGCGGTGGATTGACCACTGCACTCAACCAGGCCATGATCGAGAACCAACTCGAGACCTCAACCCTCAAGCCTGTCATTTGTGACGGTATCGAAGAATGCCGCATGGCTTTGTTGAAAGCTTCCCGAGGAGTATTAAAAGAAAACTTTATTGAAGGAATGGCCTGTGTCAGCGGCTGTATCGGTGGAGCCGGCAATGTCACTCACGGGCCTAAAGAACGAGCCCAGGTCGATCGTTATGCCGCCCAGGCGATGGAAAAAAAGATCCTTGATACGATAAGAATCATGAAACAATAAGTAAAAACAAAAGGTTGCCATGATAGGCAACCTTTTGTTTTTGATGATAGTATCAGATTTGTTTCAAAATCGCCTGGGTCTTGAGGGCATAGGCTGATTCCAGACCCTGAAGTGTCTGTTGAAAATCATTTTTTTCAATACCGGCAACGATCTGACGGTGTTCCTCCAATTGAGGAACATGATTGTTCTGCTTCAATAAGATATTTCTCAACATAGCCTGTTGACTTTTAATCGTAGATGCCATTCGAAGCAGACGCTGTGAACCAATCGAGCGGTAAAGTGCTTTGGAAAACAGTTCTGCCCAACGAACTTGATCATCAGACGAATCTGCTTTCATAAACCGGTCACTGATAATTCCCAATTCCTTTAACAAAATGGAACGATCATCTAATTCGAAGATGTCTTCCAGGACCAGACGATCCAGAATGAGTGACAACTCCTGGATTTCTTCGACATCATTGGCTTCCCAGGTGACAACGCGGGCCCCGGTTTTGGTCCAGACGATAAATCCGTCTCGAATTAAACGGTTCAAAGCTTCACCCACCGCTTCCTCGGTTGCTTCATAATGCTTTATCAAAGTTTCAGTGCTTAGATGTTCCCCCGGTTTGTAGGTCAATCCAACTAATTTTTCTTTTAAATCTTCATATATTTCATCAACGTTAATTTGTTTTATTTGTTTTTTCATGCTGTCCTCCACGATTTAGGATAACAGAAAATGGAACTAAACTCAAATTAGCCTCTGATGCGTGTGTGACTGAGCTTTGGTTGAATAAACAATCTTTGTAGCCTGAGCTACCGGGTTTATTGTATCTTTTTGCGGGTCTTATAATCAGTCTCGATCGTCTCTTTCCATGAGTCATCCAATTTGTTTTCCGATAGCCTCACCTGCCTGATCGCCTGATCGATAGCGGCAAAGTTTAGCTCAACTCCGCGCTGATCCGCATGGAACTGGACCGATCTATTGGGTGGTATGCCATAATCCGACGCGGTTTGAACGGCATCGATATTTGCCCCCAGGAACAGGAATTCCCAGTCATAGTCAGATGTCTGTTGCTGTATCAGCTGACGGACACGATGAGCCGAGTATTCCCAACTGGCATTTTCCTGGCCATCAGTCGTAATAACACAAATCGTCTTTGCCGGCTGGTGCTCTTTGGGCATCTTTCGTCGCTGCCGGATGATCATTTCGATGGTCCTTCCGATCGCATCAAGTAAAGCGGTCATTCCTCTGACATAATAATCATCCCGAGTCAAAGGAGCTACAAAAGCCAAATCAAGCCGATCATGCAATACTTCATACTGATCATCAAATAAAACAGTTGTTACGACAGCTTGTCCGGTTGTATCCTTTTGTTGTTCAAGTAAAGAATTATATCCACCTATCGTGTCGAGTTCCAACCCACTCATTGAACCGGAACGATCTAGAATAAATATCAATTCGGTCAAGTCTTTCTTCATGTCGCCTCCTTAAATCTGGTTTAATTCAAGGATACGCCTTCGATCTTATGTCCGGGTCGCATGACAGGCGACATCACATGCCAAGCAATGCTTGATCATAGCCAAACAACACCTGATTGATCTCAAAGATATTGTAATTCTGTTGTTGGATAAAGTACTTGACTATCAGATCGCGGTAATCACTGGGCGATAAGGCATAACCGGCCCTGCGAAGCAGATCCTCGGTTTGATTCAGGTTCAATTCCAATGCTATAGCAAAAGCCAGTGCGGTTGTCTTACTCGGTTGATAGCCAGGATTACTTCGAATTTTTGAAAAGTGCTTTCTGTCGATATTGGCTTTTTTGTAGATTTCCGGGTCAGACCGGCCTGAAGCATCGATCAGCTCGATCAACGTCTCGCTAAAACTTTTCCCGGGTTTTGGGATCGCTCCAACATCTGCTTGTTGAACACTTTCGAGGCGCCTGTTTCTTTCATAAGTCTGATTGATATTAGCTTCTTGGACCATTGAAACAAAATTTTCACGTAGATAGTTTTCCAGGTTCCGCTGTAGTTTTTGGTTCAGCTGATACCCAGTCTTATCAAATACCACGATGTAGACCTGCATATCATGCTGTAATAAGAAGTGACTGATGGCAGAAGTCGCCACGCTCAATGCCTCTGCTTTGGGATAACCGTAGATGCCGGACGAGATCAACGGAAAAGCGATCGATCGCAACTCATGGTCCCTGGCCAATTCAAGAGAATTTACATAGGCAGCCCGCAGCAACTGTTCTTCGTTTTTATCGCCCCCCTGCCAGATCGGCCCGACCGCATGAATCACGTGTTTGGCCGGCAATTTGAAGCCGGGCGTGATGACGGCTTGTCCGACATCGATCGGCCCCAGAGATCCGGTAGCTTTTGTCATGGCATCTACCCCGGCCTTTTGAAAAATCGCGCCGCAAACTCCTCCACCCTGTTTCAGTTCCCGATTAGCTGCATTTACGATGGCATCAACTGTTAACTGCGTGATGTCATGTTGAATCATTTCCAGCGGCATAAACCATCCTTTCAAAAAAGAGAGCATTAGCGCTCTCTTTACGTTTCTTTGGCAATAATCTCTTTGACCTTCATCAATCGGGTGATTGTTGCTCTCTCATTTTCATCGAGTTTCATTCGGTTATACTTGATGGTTTCTTGCAGATCGGGGATGGTCCGGTATTCCAGCGCATTGACCCGTCTTCTGGTTTTTTCGATTTCTCCTGCCATCAGTTGTCCGGCTTTTTCCATCGCCGCCAGCTCCAACAGCCTCGACATCACCTCTTGTAGCTTGTCGATTGCATCATCAAGCTCAGCCGAGGTCTGGGCATAGCCATAGGGATAGATATCTCCCTGTTCAACGTCTTTTGAATACTCAAAATCCATCACCGGGATGTTTACACTCATGATATTCTTGCGCTCAACATTGACCCGTACCTGCTGCTTCGGTATCGCCAGAGCTTGACGCAGCATTTCCGGGCTCATCATGGCACTTGCCAACAGAAAGTCATTGAAAGAGTCTTTCAGCTCTTCTTCGACCTGTGACCTGAGGCGTTTGTTCTCACGGATCAACTCGATAAAACGGCGCATCAACTCATCCTGTTTATCCTTAAGCAGCTTGTGACCTCTAGTGGCCGTTTTGAGACGCCCCCTGAGGATCGACATTTGCATTCGGGTCGGATTGACCTTGATTCTAGCCATACTAATCCTCTTCAGCGCCGAGATACTTGTCTAAATATTCGTCGCGGATCCGTTTCAATTCGCCTCGCGGTATGATCTTGAGCAACTCCCACCCGAGATCGAGCGTTTCTTCAATAGAGCGGGCAGTCGTAAAGCCTTGGTCGACATACTGTTGGTCAAAGGCTTCGGCAAACTTGGCAAACGCCAGGTCGGCGTCACTCAGTGCGCTATCACCTAAAATGACTGCTAGTTCCCGGGCTTGAATTCCCGAAGTATAAGCAGCATAGATCTGGTTCATGGTGTCAGCATGATCCTCTCGCGTTTTGCCTTTGCCGATCCCTTTGTCTTTCAAGCGGGACAATGATGGAACGATATTGATCGGTGGCATGATACCATTTTGATATAGATCTCGAGACAGAATGATCTGACCTTCGGTAATATAGCCGGTCAAATCGGGAATCGGATGAGTGATGTCATCCTCCGGCATGGTCAAGATGGGAATTTGTGTGATGGAACCCTTGCGGCCTCTGATTCTGCCGGCCCGTTCATATAAGCTGGCCAGGTCGGTATAAAGATACCCCGGGTAACCACGGCGACCGGGAACTTCTTTCCGAGCGGCTGAAATCTCACGCAAGGCTTCGGCGTAGTTTGTCATATCCGTCAAGATGACCAGCACGTGCATATCTTTTTCATAAGCCAGATACTCAGCGCATGTCAAGGCCATCTTGGGAGTTGCGATCCGTTCGATCGCCGGGTCATCTGCCAGGTTCATAAACAGCACCGCCCGGTCTATCGCGCCGGTCTCTGTAAAGTCATCAATGAAAAACTGAGCTTCTTCAAAGGTGATACCCATTGCGGCAAATACGACCGCAAAGTTTTCTCCCGTGCCCAGCACCTTTGCCTGACGGGCGATCTGTGCCGCCACGTTGTTATGTGGCAGACCAGATGCCGAGAAAATCGGCAGTTTTTGTCCCCGGACCAATGTGTTCAGTCCATCGATCGTCGAGATACCGGTCTGAATAAACTCAGAAGGATAGTCCCGGCTTGACGGGTTCATCGGGGATCCATTGATGTCGATCCGGCGTTCGGCGATGATTGCCGGTCCATTATCGATCGGGATGCCGGTTCCGTCAAAGACCCGGCCTATCATATCCAAAGACACACCCAACTCAAGAGGATGTCCTAAGAATCGAACGGTCGTGTCAGGCAGATTGATGCCGGAGGAACCCTCAAACAGCTGAACCATCGCCCGGTCCTGATTGATTTCCAGAACGCGGCCGCGGCGTTTTTCGCCGGTTTGCATTTGAACTTCCACCAGTTCCTCATATTTGACACCTTCAACTCCATCGACCATCATCAGAGGGCCGACAACTTCCCGAACGGTTTGATATTCTTTAAGCATTGGCTCCTCCTTTCTCGATCAATTGGTTGATTTGGTCTGTCAGCTCCTGGTTGATCATAGTCAGCTCGGACAGATTGTCATCTGTGATATATTTTGCCCGGGCAATTCGATCGCGCACCGGTAATTTCAGGATCTCATTGACGTATACACCGGATTCAAGCGCCCGGCGTGATTCGCGATAGAAGCCCAGAATCATTTTCATCATCAGATCCTGTTTTTCCAGCGAACAGAATGTATCGATCTCATGGAAAGCATTTTGTTGCAAAAAGTCTTCCCGAAGACTTCTGGCCATTTCAAGTTTGAGCTGATCTCCTTCGCCTAAACTGTCCCGTCCGACCAAACGAACGATTTCCTGAAGTCCGGCCTCTTCCTGCAACAAAGACATCGCTTCGACCCGTTGTTTGGAAAATTCCGAATGGACTTGTTTATCAAAAAAGCGGTCCATCTTCATCTGATAGAGCGAATATGAGTTCATCCAATTGATGGCCGGGAAGTGCCTGGCATAGGATAATTGATAATCCAGACCCCAGAATACCTTGACGATACGAAGAGTCGATTGCGAAACGGGTTCTGAAATATCCCCTCCCGGAGGAGATACTGCCCCGATAACAGTCAGGGCTCCTTCGCGATCATCGCCGCCGGAGCAGACGACCTTGCCGGCCCGTTCGTAGAAATCAGCCACTCGGCTGGATAGGTAGGCCGGATAGCCTTCGTCCCCGGGCATTTCTTCGAGACGCCCAGACATCTCACGAAGAGCCTCTGCCCATCGACTGGTCGAGTCAGCCATCAGTGAAACCGAATAACCCATGTCACGGAAATACTCACCGATTGTGATGCCGGTATAAATAGACGCTTCACGAGCCGCAACCGGCATATTTGAAGTATTTGCGATCAACACAGTCCTCTTCATAAGCGATTGACCGGTTTGCGGGTCGATCAATTCCGGGAACTCCATCAGAACATCGGTCATTTCATTGCCACGCTCACCGCAGCCTACATAAACAATAATTTCAGCATCGGCCCATTTGGCCAGTTGGTGTTGAACTACTGTTTTCCCGGAACCGAACGGTCCGGGGATCGCTGCTGTTCCGCCTTTGGCGACCGGAAAAAAAGTGTCAATGACACGTTGACCAGTTACCAGTGGAATGTCGGGATCGAGTTTTTGTTTATACGGGCGACCACGGCGGACCGGCCACAGCTGTAACATTTGGACCGCTCTGTCCCCTTCTTCCGTTTCAATCACAGCGATATTCCCAACAATCGTATGATCGCCGGATTTAATATCTTTTACTTTGCCCTTAACTCCGGGCGGCACCATGACTCTGTGCTCAATAACCGGGTTTTCCTGGACCACACCTAAAATCGTTCCGGTTTCGACTTCATCGCCCGGTTTTACTCTGGGTTCAAAGTTCCACTTTGTCTCCCGGTTCAGATTATTGACCTCCGCACCCTTTTGCAGAAAGTCACCTTCCTGCATTTTCAGAACCTCAAGCGGACGTTGTATGCCATCAAAGATCTGTTCGATCAGGCCGGGCCCCAGTTCTATCGAGAGCGGGCTTCCGGTAGTATATACCGGTTCTCCCGGTCCAATGCCGGTAGTCTCTTCATATACTTGAATCGACGCCCGGTCTCCGCGCATCTCGATGATTTCACCGATCAGCTTTTTTTCTGATACCTGGACCACGTCGTAGACATTGGCTTCATCCATGCCTTCTGCTACGACCAGCGGGCCCGATACTTTTATAATATTACCAACTTTCAATGGTTTGCCTCCCTTTAGAGAATGTTCGAACCAACGGCTTTTTCCACGCTACTGTCGATTCGGTCTAGACCGATATTCAGTGTGCCCTGATTACTCGGGATTAAGATGATGGCTGGCAACATTTGATTATCGTACCGGGTAATGGTTTCAGGAATCTGCACTGCCAGTTGTTCTGTGATAAAAATCACCCCGTAATTGTCCCGAGCCAGCTGATCAACCGTACGCCGGATGTCATCTTTTTCGATTGGATCAAATACATCGACGCCGACCGCTTTAAATACTAAAACAGAATCTTTGTCTCCAACAACAGCTACCTTTTTATGCATATGTCCCCCTTAATCGGCTGCGGATCGCCTCCGCCGGGACTTGATTGATCTTCGAGATAATTATCATTCTCAGGTTTTTGATTTCAGTCTCACGAGCCAGCAGATAGCTAAAGAGCACTTCGGGACCATAGGTGATCCCCTTGGTCAGGCGAATCTTTGCCATCGCATGATTCTCAAAGGCCTTTTCAAACGAAGCCAATTTCTGATCGCGGTCGTATGCTTCGGCTCCAATCAATAATGCCGGACCGACCTCTTCTTGCCGGAGCGATCGGATGATGTCATCCATGGAGTCAAAGAATCGACCGCTAAATGTCTCTTTGGCAATATTGCCGCCATCGATCAAGACATCTCCCAACAGGTTGATATTCTTCATCTGGCGTTTCATCCGAAAAAGGGTTTTTAGATTGGTAAAATCAATCAAATCAGTTACATACTGGCTGATCATTGGAACATCCACCCGATCAGCGGTAGCTTTTAACTCCTCAAAATACGCCTTATCAACAATAATATCGATCAGCTGAACATCACCGGTCTTCTCATAAGCTTCGAGGGCTGTATGGTAAAACGACGGCATCAAGCGTTTTCGCTGTTCCTCTTCGAGTTGCAACAACGTGTCCTTTTGAGCCATAAAGTCACTGTCGGTAATGTTGAGATATAGTTCTGACTGGTCTTCCTGAATTAAAAGTTCTTTTAAGAAGACTTTGTAATTGTGATAATCGTATTTGAGCGACAGGATTTTTATCAAATCTTTATTTGGACTCATCCAAACGACATCCTGATAAAAATCTTTGCTAGCTTTGTTCAACGCATCTTCATATTCACTCGAGTGTTCGAGTTTATTGAAGTAGTCGCCGTAATCAGTCTCGTTCAAAATATGGAACAACTCTTCGACATTATCGGCTTCTACCATTCGCTCGAATTGAATCTGAGATATCAGACCCTTCTCCAATACTCTGGTCCGGGCAGATGCCTGGATGAAATCGTTTTTTTTCATCATGCCTCCCCGGGAAATAGTTTCGAAATGATTTCTCCTTCCATGCTTTCTCTGGCTTCATCAATCAAATCATCAAACGAAAAAATCATTTTCGTCTGGCCATCTTGAATTTGAAAACCACTATCGATCTCTGCCTCAACGGTGTCGATCGAAAGACCCATCCCCCGGACCAGCTCGAGTTTATCAGCCGGCACCAGCAGTTTCTCGGTTCCCTTTAACTTGAGACCCTGCAGGGTGTTGGTCAAGAAGTCACGGTACTTGGTGTCATCGAGTTGTCGCAGCGCAGTTTTGGCCATTTCAAAGGTCTTGTGTAAGACCTGCTGTTTGGCTCCCAGCAGTTGGTCGCGTGATTTTAATTTAGCATTCGACACCATCATTTCACGCTTGTGTTCCGCTTGGATCCGGGCTCGATCTACCAGAGCATCGGCCCGGGCCTGCGCCTTATCTTGTTCTTTTGCCAGGTACTGATCCGAGAATTTCCGAGCTTCGGCTTCCATGTCGGCCGCTTGTTGTCTGGCCTCTGCCAAAATTTTATTCGTGATATTCTCCAGATTTGACATCACAGCCTCCTAATCAATGTAGAAGACGAGGATGGCCATCAGGGAGATAACGAATGCCAAAATCGCATACGTTTCGACCATAACAGAATAGATAATCCCTTTGGTCTGGTGTGCTTCGTTTTTGGCCAGTATATTGATACCGGCGACAGCTGCTTTTGACTGAGCCAAGGCTGACCATAGACCGACCAGTCCGATTGGCAAAGAGGCAAAGAAGATGTATAGTCCTTGCTGGAATGTCATATCGACATCGAGACGCAAAATCATAGTTAACAGACCAATAACAAAACCATAAAGACCTTGCGTACCGGGGAGCAGTTGCAGAACGAGCGAACGACCGAATTTTTCCGGTTCTTCAATGATGACGCCGGAAGCCGCTTCACCGGCCCGGCCAACTCCGATGGCAGAGCCGATCCCCGAAGCGATAACCGCTACAGCAACTCCTAAAATACCCATAATGATTCCGCCGTTTTCGACAAGAAATGCGTTCATATTTCCTCCTAATCCTTTTCTTTGATCGTGATATATTTTGTATCATTTATAAATTGTGTGAACGGCTTACCACCGCCAGAGTAAAACTTTCCAAAAAACTCAACATAGGTCAGTCGACTGGTATGGACATAAGCCGACAATGCACTTAAAAAGATATTAAATGCGTGGAAGGCCAGAAAAACAACGATCCCAAACGGAATGCCGATAAATGACCCCAACAGCAGCTTAGTAATGATATTGACCGCTACACCGATAAATGCGCCGGCCAATCCAATCGCCATCAGACGGGTATAGGATACAAAATCCCCGACATATGAACTGATGCCATAGAGGTTGTAAAGTCCTTTTAGTACCCGGACCGTTCCGGAACGTGATTTGCGTCCAGTAAAGACGACAACACCTATCATGCCGATGAGCATCGATGCACCCGAGATATAGCTGACCAGTGGTGGCCACTTGAGGGCGACCGCGATCAATAACAGGATCCCACCGATCAAGGTCATATACCAAAAGCCGATATCATAAAGGGCATCCAACCAGGAGCTGTCGCGCACGATCATATAAGCACTGATCGCCAGGCCTACCATTAGATGGATAAAACCGAAGGCAATATTCAGTATCAATAATTGTACGATATCCGTCGATGGTTCGATCAGCGACGGGAGCGGTATCAGGTCTCCAAAGAACGAGCCGTAGATGACTCCCCAGATAGTAATGGAATAGCTTAAGTAATGGAAGAACCTGACAAACCCGCGCATCGAGGGTGCGAGATTGAACTTCTTAAGCAAAACAAATGTCCCGACCAACAAGATGATTCCGTACCCGATATCCGCCACCATCATCCCAAAGAACATCCAGTAAAACGGTGTGAAAAACGGTGTTGGATCGATTTCATTGTATTTTGGTAAAGCGTACATGCTGGTAATGCTGGCAAAACTTTCAACAAACTTATTGTTTTTCAACTTGATCGGCACATTTGAATCATTCCGCTCAGCCGGCGTGATTTCAACATGATAATCATTACCCAATTTGTTGTCGAGAACTGTTCTAAACTCTTCTTCAAGCACCGTCGGTACATAACCTTGGATCAAAGTCAGACGATCGGTCTGCAGAAAGTTGCGGGTCGCTCCAAGTTTCAACAGTTGATTTGCCTTGGCTTCATAAACCAGTTCATAATCACTCAATCGGGGGGCGTAACCGGGTAGTTTCTTTTGCCATTGATCTTGCTCTTGTTCCGCTTCAGCTATCTCCCGGGTCAGTCTGTCCAGCTCCTGTCGAACCGGCTGTTTGATTTCAAGCTTGACCGGGGTGAAGCCATTACGGCGCAGAACATCCTGCAGCGCATCCGCTTCATCAACATGCCCGATCACTTGAAGATAGTAATTACCCTGAGCTTCATTGATGATTTCATAATGACTGAATTCCAGCTTTCGAAAAGCTTCAGCCAGATTGTCCATGAACTTACGGGCAACCATTCCCAGTTGGACCCGGACATGCTTCAGATCGGACAACTGATCAGGATAAAACGGCAGTTTTTCCCAAGGAGACAACGCATCAAAACTGGCCTTTTTATCGTTTTTGACCGTCGTCAGTTGATCCAGTTTCGCCTGGATCTCACGTATTTCATAGTAATCCTTTTTAAAATCAATAGTTTCTGCTTTGCGAGTCACTTCATCAAGAGAATAACTCGGTAGCCCCTGTTGCATACCCTTCAGTCCCGTAGGTCGGGTATCATAGGGCTTTAAGAGTTTGAGCATCCACTCCAACTGTCCCAAGTCTTCTTCCAACTTGTTCAGACGTTGATCGGGTTCGATCAAACCGACACCGGGCGAAAGCTCTTTGTCTCTTAAATCTAAGAAATGGACCTCGCGAAAGGCTTGTAGTTGTTCCAGCAATTTCTCTCTGTCAGCCTGAAAGGCTAAGAGAGAAAATCGGCTCATATCAACAATTGCCATTAACCGAGTATCCTTTCTACAATCGTATCAGCTACCGCTGATAATTTGCTTTCCGACATGTTCAGGAATTCGTCCGATTTTTTCTTCGCTTCTTCTAAAATCGGGCGCACTTGCTCTTCCCCGACTTTGACTGCGACATCTTCCAGCTGTCTGGCTTTGATACGGGCTTCTTCCATAAGCTCTTCCGCTTCCGTTTTTGCTTGCGTAACGGCTTGGCTTTTTATCGATTGAGCTGTTTGTTTAGCCTGCTCTACCAGTTGATCCGCTTCTTGTTCGACTTGCCGGACAACATCTATCGCTTCGAAATCCATGTTCCACCCCTTCCTTGTAAAGTTTGCCTATTCACATGTTTCACTCTTTATAAATTACTTTTTCCCTGCCTTTTTGACACAAATGAGCAAAAAGCACGGGATAGCACATCTACTTTCCCTTCTTATTATTTTATCACATTGTGGTCTCTTTGACTTGAAAAGCCATTGAATTGTCACGAATAAGGTGCATTTCGTAAAACATTTCTGAATATATAATCATCAGCTGATCGTTCCGCTTTCGAACTCCATCGCGTCCTCTTGAGCAATCGCAGCTTCCAGAGCTAACAACAGCCCGTGGCTAATGGAATCCAGTGACATAGCCGGTGTCCCCCGGGGCTTATCTTCCAACTGTTCTGTGGCATACGGAACATGGATAAAGCCTGCCTTCATTGTAGTTTCACTTTGATACACCGTATGGAGCACATGGTACATAATGGCATTGCAGACAAACGTCCCGGCAGTATAAGAAACGTCTGCTTGTATGCCGGCATCACGCATCTTCTTCACCATAGCCTTGATCGGTAAATTGGTAAAATAGGCTGTTTCTCCGTCAGGTCTAATCACCTGATCGATCGGCTGATCACCATCATTATCCGGTATCCTGGCTTCCGCCAGATTGATGGCGACCTTTTCCGGAGTGATGGCAGGGCGTCCTCCGGCTAGGCCGACACAAAGGATAATGTCGGGTCGATGCAACTCCATGGCATGTTCGACCACTTCCCAACTTCGATTAAATGAAGTTGGGATCTGTAGCTTGATGATTTGGCATTTCATCACTTCATCAGGCAGTCTTTTGATTGCTTCCCATGACGGATTGAATGCTTCTTCGCCAAATTCTTCAAAGCCTGTTATTAGTATTTTCAATGGTTTCTCCTGATTCAATCATAGTCGACTGTCTAAAATCATCTTATCATAAGTCGTTGAGGGGAACCTGATCCGTCAAACTGCTGCGCCCGGTGAATAACTGGGTGTATTTGTTGTTTATGGGTAAGAATAAACAACACAACCAGGGGAGGTCGCAATGGATCTACTTCATATGATCAATACAGCACCCGATGCCGTCATTGTGCTTGACCGGTCAGACCGGGTGGTCTATTGGAACTATGGTGCAATGGATACCTTCGGTTTTCACGAAGATGACATGATCGGTCAGCACCTGGATGCGATCGTGCCGGAAAAATTGCGTCAACGTCACGCCGAAGCCTTCTTGAAATTTATCGAGACCGGTCATTCAAAATATGCCCCCGGTCACACCATGGCCGTACCGGCAATCCATAAAAACGGGGATCGTCTGTCGATCGAGTTTCGTTTGAGTGTTGCCAAGAATGATCAGGATCAAATCGAGTATGTCATGGCTATCATCCGCGACGTCACCGACCAATGGCATAAAAATCAAGAACTCCGGCAGCGCTTGAAAGCAGCGGAAGCCAACCGGTCAGACAACACCACATCCCACAAGTGATAAGACCCCGATTTTGCGAGGTCTTATTTTTTCTTGCGCCCGGATTCATACAAATCAACGTATTCTTCGACCGATATCTTCTGCATCAGTTGAGCGATCAATTCGTAAGGAATATCACTTCCATTGCGGAATCGGATACAGCTTTTACCCATGTCCAGCTTCCGTTTGGCGTGTTTGGGATACTCTGCGACAAACCATTCCAATAATTCTGGAAGGGCATAGATACCCATGTGGTAAAAATGGATACCCTGTTTTTGATTGGCAATGCTGACAAAAGGCAGGCCATCTTTCGGGTTGGTATGATATCCGTCGGGATACATGCTATGTGGAACAACATAAGTCGGATGGCCGTACTGCATCACCCGCTCAAAGCCTTCAGGAATGTTCGACTGGATGGTTTCCATAAGTTCTAGGTACGGTTCTTTTCTATCTTCAGGCAGTTCCTGAAGATATTGGTCTACTGTTGAAGCCTGTGAAATCATGCCATCTCCTTTTCCCGTTCTAGTTTTCGGATAATTCTTTCCAGCCGATCCCGGCCCATCAGTCCGATATGCCCCGGGATCAAGTACTGGAATGGGTAGTTCAGATATTTCTTTAAACTTTCGATATGCTGTTCTGTCAAATCGTGATCACGATATTTGATAAATAAGCTATCACCGACAAACAATGCTTTATCGATCGGATCCCAAATCGACAAGCTGCATTTGGTATGACCGGGTGTAGCAAACAACTCTAAATTTCCGACCCTTAAATGGTCATCGACCAGGACAGTCGGAGTCACCAGCCGGGTCACACCCCGGCGGTATCGTTTGAATTTTTTAAGCATATGCTGACTCATTTCCTGCTCAAATAACCGGTGGCCATAGATCTCACCCGTGATTGCCTGAGCCCCCCAGATATGATCCCAATGGGAATGTGTCAGAATGAGGTGGACCGGTTTGTCTGTTGTCTCAATGATCGGTGCCAACTGATCAGGACCCAGACCGCTATCGATCAGGTAGATGGCATCATCTTCCTCAATCACACCGATGATCAAACTGACCTGAAACAGATCCTGCATATCCTGATATTCAACTAGTCTTATCCGATCGCTCAAATGATGGATTGTCATATATACTCTAAGATGATCATCATCTCCTCCTGAACAGTCATATAAACTGACTTGACCTTACTCTAGCACTGATGTTACTGATACCCAAGATTTTTTCGAGGGTGTCAAATACCGATTTTTGATGCTAACGTAGCGTCTGTTTTGGGGCTTTCGCCATTTAAGAGTCCGAAATAGTCCCTTTGGGATTCGTATATTTCCTATTGTTGCCAAAAGCGACAGTAAGCTGCATTTTATTACAGTATAGGATTTTATTGTTACTCAATCTTACAGCCTTGATCAACGTGTTTTTTTCTAGTTTCTCGATCTTCTCCTTTGATTTGCTGATATTGAACCGACGGCCTAATGGTCGGATATCTTCTGCGTGCCATGTTTCACCCTTCCACTTGATCCATTCTCCATCGATTGCTTCCACCGGATATCTTTGTGTTGGCTCATCATAACGCTCTAGGTTGAGGTATTCGCCGACTTTAATCTCAAAACCGAAGGTCTTTCCCGTACGTCAGATAAATCGTTCGCTCAGCTCGTCCGGAAACAGCTCGACAGCGATTGCATTGTATTTCAATTACCCATTTCACCCTCGGCTTGTAGCTCTCCTTTGGGAAAAAAGTCCCGGTAAAGCTCCTGGGGAGAGACCTCGGAAATCCGCTGGAGAAGATAGTTAAAAATATAGTCCACAAGCCCCCCTTTTATTTATGTATGAGACACCAGTAGAACGTCAAAAAAAGGTCTGACCCGATTGGATCAGACCTTAGACTCTAAGATTAAGCATTCTTTTCTTGAATATATTTATCGATGGCTGCCGCAGCGACCTTTCCTGCCCCAGCGGCCGAGATCACGGTGGCCGCTCCGGTGACCGCATCACCTCCGGCGAAGATACCCGGACGAGAGGTTGCACCGGATTCATCGGTCACGATCCCACCCCAGTCCGTCACTTCAAGACCTTTCGTGGTGGATTTGATCAGTGGGTTGGGATTGGTTCCAACAGCGATTACAACCGTATCAACATCGATGTCAAACTCAGAACCCGGCACCGGAACCGGCCGTCTGCGACCGGAGTCATCGGGCTCTCCGAGTTCCATCCGAATACATGTCAAACCGATTACTTCACCCTGTTGACCCATTTTGACCGCTATCGGATTGGTCAAGTTTTCAAAAATGACCCCTTCCTCTTGTGCGTGATGTACTTCTTCACTTCGGGCCGGCATTTCATCAAATGAGCGGCGATAAACGATATGAACATTTTCACCCCCAAGGCGCAGCGCCGTTCGGGCCGAGTCCATGGCAACATTTCCTCCTCCGACCACAGCGACGTTTTTGCTGTGTCGAATCGGTGTGTCATACCGAGAATCATACGCCCTCATTAAATTGGATCTTGTCAGATACTCATTAGCAGAATACACGCCAACCGCATTCTCACCTGGAATCCCAAGGAAAACCGGCAAACCGGCACCGGATCCGACGAATACCGCTTCAAAACCATGCTTATCAAATAGTTCATCGATCGTAATCGATCGACCGACCACCATGTTGCGCTCTAGGACGACGCCTTTTGCACGCAGTTGTCGTACTTCATGACGAACAATATGATTCGGTAAACGAAACTCTGGAATCCCGTAGACCAGGACGCCTCCACCTTCTGGCAGTGATTCATACATGGTCACTTCATAACCCATTCGCGCCAAATCTCCGGCACAACTGAGTCCGGCCGGTCCGGAACCGACCACGGCAACTTTATTGCCATTCATTTTGTATTTTTCCGGTTTTAGCTCAGTGTTATCTCGGACATAGTCCGCCACAAAACGTTCTAGTCGACCGATCGCGACCGACTCTCCCTTTATTCCTCTGACGCAGTATTTTTCGCATTGGTTTTCCTGAGGACAGACCCGCCCGCATACCGCCGGTAAAACATTGGTTTCCAGGATTTTTTCATTGGCTGCTTGGTAATCACGCTCCAATATCAATCGAATAAAATCAGGAATTTGGACATTGACGGGACAACCCTGGATACAGGGCTTATGTTTGCATTGCAAGCATCGGGCAGCTTCTTCCAACGCCATTTCTTCGGTGTATCCATGAGTCACCTCTTTGAAGTTTTTCGCCCGGATCAAGGGCTCCTGACTAGGCATATCCACCTTGACGGGACTCATATTTCTTGTTGACATATTACTTGCTACTCCTTGTTCTGCACTGGGTCGTCATGGTCGAATTGTTCAGCAGCTATTTGTAACCGACAGGCATGGTCGCGGTCTTCTTCTTCTGATAAATAGGACCGGTTACGTCTGGCCAAATCATCAAAATCTACCATAAAACCATCAAATTCCGGCCCGTCGACACAGGCAAACTTTGTTTGTCCGCCAATTTGGACCCGACAACCCCCGCACATACCCGTCCCATCTACCATAATCGGGTTGAGCGAGACCAGAGTTTTCATTTCTTTTTCTTTGGTCATCGCCACGACAGCTTTCATCATTGGAATCGGTCCGATGGCTACGACCAGATCGTACTTTTCTCCTGCATCGAGCAACTGTTTCAATTTGTTTGTCACAAAGCCTTCTTCACCGTACGAACCATCATCTGTCATCACATAGAGGTTTTCTGAAGCAGCACGGAATTCATCCTCCAAGAATACAATATCTTTGTTTTTGAACCCGGCAATTACGTCGACTTTGGTACCAAGTCGATTAAGTTTGACTGCCGAGGGAAATGCAATTGCGGTTCCGACACCTCCACCAATGACCAGTGCCCTATCATACCCTTCAAGCTCGGATGGTTGCCCCAGAGGTCCGACAAAACCATAAATCGTGTCCCCGGCTTCCTTTTCCGCCAACAGACGGGTGCTTTTCCCTATCGTTTGAAAAATGATATCAACAGTGCCTGCTTCGCGGTCGACTCCGGCGATTGTCAGTGGAACTCGCTCACCGAATTCATACACCCGAAACATGATAAACTGACCAACATTGGCGTGAACGGCAACGTGAGGGGCGTCAATCGACATCCGAGTCACATTAGCGTTCAGTTTTTCTTTTCTCACGATTCTGTACATTTTTTTAACCCCCTGATGCATCGAAGAATCGATAATTATTTATCTAAACCCAGTGTATCAGATAGTTAAATTTAAGACAATATCTAAAATTGCTTTATTTTT
>JAAZLX010000076.1 GCA_012799095.1 Tissierellia bacterium | reverse complement strand
TCGATCCGGAAAATGTGCAGATCGAACCGGACAGCATTACAACCGATACGGTCAAACAACAATATGTCGCAGTCCAGAAACGATACAAGAAAGATGTATTGTATCGACTGCTCGATGCCAAACAACCCAAACGATGCTTGATTTTCTGCAATACCAAAAAAATGGTCGATGACATCATCGTCGGATTGCAGGATCTGGGTTATATCGCGGAACGGATCCATGGTGATATGAAGCAGGAAATGCGGATTGCCACCCTTCGTCAATTTAATCGGGGATCGATCCAGATCCTGGTAGCAACTGACGTCGCCGCCAGAGGACTTGATATCGAGGAAGTCGACCTGGTTATCAATTACGACATGCCGCAAAGCGATGAATATTATGTTCACCGGATCGGCCGGAGTGGCCGGGCAGGTCGTGTCGGAGAATCGATCACCATCCTGACATACAATGACCATGCCAAACTGAAGGATCTGGAACGATTTATCGATAAGAAGGTCGAGCAGATCAAAGTACCGTCGATTAAACGGTTGAATGAAATCAAGGTGGAACTGTTTATTGAAGATATTCTTCAAAAAATAGCAGATGAGGACTACTCAGATTACCTGCCGGTGATCGAGCGACTGAGAGAATCGGGTGCATCTTTTGAACTGGTGGTCGCTGCGCTGATAAAAGACTCGTTACAATTGCAAGATCACATGGTCGAACAGGACTTGAATGATCACACCTTTGGCAAACCGCGAGCAGCCAAAAGAAATCGACAAAAACAGGGCCAGGGGAGAAAAAAGCCTTCGGATAAATCGAAACGCGGTGGACGTTACGATAATAAAAAAGACTTCCGCGAGACCCCGTTTTGGAAAAAACAGGGCAAGAAGTCCAGGTAAGAAAAACTATACTTCCAACCATTTATGATGGTTCGATCCCAACCCGGGATCGGGCCATTTTTAGCTTGTGTCTATCGTCAATGGGGAGATTGAGCTTTAGGATAATAAAAAACAGGGCATTGCCCTGTTTTGACTGTTATAAATTGAAGCATTCAAAATCGCCCGTGATCTCGGGAACCAGTACATGTCAGATCAGGCACAGGTCAGTCACCTTTAAATTTGTTTACAATGCCGATAGCTCCCTGATAAGCACCATCGACTCCTTTAGCGACAACATCGGTCACTTTATCAACATTCGCAACGATGTTCGGGGCGCGAAGTAATAAATCATCGATCTCGACACGTCGTTCTTCGACCAATGTTCTTACCGTTTTAAGTGTTTTTCGGACTTCGGCCAGTAACAGGATCAGATAGACCAGGAGTGCGATTCCAGCCAGACAGGCCATAATGATGATCAAGTCTTTGATAGTAAAGGCGATTGTGGTGTTCATAATTACCTTGTGATGAGTTGAGTAATCTCATCTTCCTTTCTTTCAGTCCAGGGTGGTTATATGCTATCGATCAGTGCAGCACATGAATATCCATTTACAGGTCTATACTTGATGGACTGCCAGTCCATCCAACGAGCTGACTGCTTCATGGAAGGCTTCCGCTAAGGTGGGATGGGCATGGATCGTCTGCATGATATTTTCAACTGTCAGACCGTTTTGCAGGGCCAAAGTCCCTTCAGCGATCAGATCACTCGCACCTGGACCGAGAATGTGAACGCCCAGGATCCGATTGGTATCGTCGGCTAATACTTTTACAAAACCGTCGGTTTGATCCATCGACAAAGCTTTGCCATTGGCAATAAAATTAAATTTTGCCACCTTGTAAGGTGTACCGGCCTCTTTCAGGTGGTCTTCGGTCAGACCGACGCTGGCCAATTCCGGATGGACAAAGGTGCAACTCGGGACATAATCATAATTGATCGAATAAGGGTTGCCTGTCAGGCCTTCAACAATAGAGATCGCCTCAGCCGTTGCCAGGTGAGCTAATTGGACCCGCCCCAGCACATCGCCGCAGGCATAAATGTGATCGATATTGGTCTGAAGTTTTTCATTGACTTTGATACCCTTTGCATCGTAGTTTACACCGATTTTGTCAAGCTCCAGCTCATCAAAAACGGTTCTTCGGCCTGATGCAACCAGGACGGTGTCAACCACAACAAAGTCTTCGCCCTTTTTTGTCGGGAAGAAAACGTGTAGGCCGTCGTCATGTTGTTCGATCCGTGAAAAGCGTGCTCCCAGATGAAACTTAACGCCCTGGCGCCGCATAAATGCCTGCAGTCTTTTTTGGACATCTCTATCTTCCCGGCGCAACAGAACTGAGCCGATCACATCGACCTCAACGCCAAATTCGTTATAGATGGAAGCAAACTCAAGACCGATGACGCCTGTTCCGCAAACCGCCATTCGTTTGGGCAATTCTTCCATGGTCAACAAATCATCGCTGGTGATGACTCCGGGTAGATCCACCCCGGGAGAATCGGGTAAGCTGGGAGCGGATCCGGTCGCAATCACAATGGTCTTGGCTTGGATTTCCTGATCGCCGACTATTACGGTATGTTCATCCTTGAAACGAGCAGTACCGATATAGGTTTCGATCTTATGCGTTTTGATCAGGTGCTCGACGCCGCTGACGAGCTGCTCGGTGATTTCATCTTTGCGTTTTTTCACCTGTGTATAGTTTAAGGAAAATTCCGTTTCAGGCAGACCGTATTGGGCTGCTCGTTTGAAGTCACGAATCACTTCGGCATTTTTAAATAAGGTCTTGGTCGGGATACATCCCCGGTTGAGACAAGTGCCACCCAGGCGTTCTTTTTCGATCACTGCAACATCCAGTCCACGCTGTTTAGCCCGGATGGCCCCGGCATAGCCGGCCGGACCACCGCCAATAAATAAAATATCTTTCATGTAGCCTCCTATTTTCTATTGTACCCTAATGTTGGTCGATGTATATCGCTCCACTACATGAAAAATCCCCTCACAGGAGGGGATTTGAAGACTTATTCTTCGACAGGAATGGCTACATCGGAATCGGCTTCCGCCACCTTCCATTTTTTCCAGACATTGCCGACCAGGTCGATGCCGGGTTCCAGCACCGTCTTGCCCGGTTTCCAGCCGGAAGGAGTGACCTGTCCGCCCTTGGTAGCGCGAACGTGTTGGAATGCCTGGATCTGACGCAGACCTTCACTTACGTTACGTCCGACCGGGGGTGTCATCACTTCAAACGATTGAACGATCCCATCGGGGTCGATGATAAAGCGTCCCCGGAAATCGACACCGGATTCGTCATATACGCCGTATAGATCACCAATCTTTCCACCCTGATCGCTCAGCATGGGATAGGGAACATCGCCACCGATCATTTTGGAAATTTCCTGATCGTTCCAAATCTTGTGGGTAAAGGTCGAGTCAACCGAGATGGATAATACCTGGACGTTCAGTTTTTCGAACTCGGGATTTTTGTCTGCAACTGCAGAGATTTCAGTCGCTCAGACAAAGGTGAAATCGCCCGGGTAAAAGCAGATATAGACCCATTTTCCCTGGGCTAAGTAATCGGACATGGTGACTTCAGTAAAAGCACCCTGATGAAATGCCGGGGCGGTGAAGTCGGGAGCAGGTGCGCCAACTCTGATCATACGTACAGCCTCCTTGATAGGTTCGGGAGATATGGATGTTGTTTCTTCGGCAGCTACTTTCGTAGTGGGACGAGAACAACTCACTTCGTTTTCTTGCATAGTAAAATCTCCTTTCAAGCTTATTATACTATACAATGGAATCAATTAAGAATATAAATTCAATAAAGGTTGACTAAACAATGAATTATGTCTATCTGCTTGAAGCCTCGGACGGCACACTCTATACCGGCTGGACCAACAACCTGGATAAGCGCTATCGGATGCACTGCTTAAAAAAAGGCGGCAAATATACCCGCGCTAAAAAAAGGTTGAAGTTGGTGTATGTAGAAATGTTTGTCGATAAAAAAGATGCCATGCGAAGAGAGTGGTACATCAAGCAGCTGTCGAGACAACAAAAACTGGATTTGATCGGAGTAAACCGGAGTGATCGATAAAAAAAAGACCGAAGCCTATTGCATGCGCTCGGTCAGTATATATGTGCTCCCACCGATCCGGATCTTGCCGGCTTCGATCAGCATCGATCGGTCATTGACACACAGGCTGAAGTTGGGAACGCTGAAGGGGATGATTTCATTGTCCTCCTCTTCAAAGTCAAACTCATAAGAATATTCCACATCATAGGCACTGTATTGAGCGTCAAAACCGGCCGCATCGTATACGATCGGCTTTAGATCGAGATTGGTCTGATAAGGAATTTCCTCATCGGTATAGAAAAAGGAAACGACATCTTCGAATTGAATCATGCTTTGGTCTTGAAGACCCACTCGAATGATACCGTTTTTCATGTCAAAACCAATTGATTTGACATCGATCGGACGCAGTTTATTCAATAAATCTTGTATCATGGTTCACTCCTGTTATGTATTTTTATCATATAAAGCCGGTCGATACAAGCGTATTTTAATTTCGTCACCGCTTTTGTCTGATGATTGGTTTGATTCGTGACAAAACCAGGTTTCTTTGTGATAGATATAACTGGAAATAAGCAAAATCAGGATGGCTTCATGATATAATATTATTGTTAATCACCAAATCTTCACACAAAGGAGTATGAGTCATGGTAATTGGAGTTCCAAAGGAAATTAAGGACCAGGAAAGTCGTGTATCTTGTACACCGGCCGCAGTCAATCAGTTCGTTCATGAGGGCCATACGGTGTATGTCGAAACCAAAGCCGGGTTTGAATCGGGCTTTACTGACGAAGAATATGAAGCCGCCGGTGCGGTGATTCTGGAAAAAGCGGAAGATGTCTGGGCGAAAGCTGACATGATCTACAAGGTCAAAGAACCGATCGAAACCGAGTATCGATATTTTCGTGAAGACTTGATCATATATACATATTTACATTTAGCTGCGGATGAGCCGTTGACCAGGGAATTAGTCGATCGAAAAGTTGTCGGTATTGCCTATGAGACCGTTCAAATCGGTCGGACCTTGCCTCTGCTCAAACCGATGAGCGAAGTCGCCGGTCGGATGGCAGTCCAAGAAGGAGCCAAATTCCTTACCAAACCGCAGGGGGGTAAAGGTATACTCCTGCAAGGTGTACCCGGTGTACCGCCGGCCCACGTGGTGGTACTTGGAGCTGGAGTCGTTGGGACCGCAGCCACACGTATCGCTGTTGGCATGGGAGCCCGGGTGACAGTGCTTGATGTCAATATCGATCGTCTGGGTGAGATCAGTGATATCTTCCTGGATAAGATCGAAACACTCTATTCCAACAACTTCAATATTGCCCGGGTGGTGAAAGACGCCGATATGGTCGTTTCGACGATCCTGATCCCGGGACACAAAGCGCCCCAGTTGATTTCAGAGGATATGATCAAAACCATGGAACCCGGGTCAGTCATCGTTGACGTGGCGATCGATCAGGGAGGTTCGACCGATCTGACTGCCGGGCGTCCCACTACTCACACCAATCCGGTATTCGTTGAGCATGGTATTATCCACTATGCTGTGGCAAACATTCCCGGTGCGGTCGCCAAAACTGCCACTCAGGCGCTGTCCAATGCCACCACCCGCTACGGTGTTGCCATTGCCAAACTGGGCTGGAAGGAAGCTTGTAAACGCTATCCTGAACTACAACCCGGTGTCAACACTGCCGAGGGTCATGTGACGTATGCCCCGGTCGCCGAGGACCTGGGCTATGACCACAAAAACATCCTGGAACTGCTGGGATAATTGAATAAGGTATGGTAAAGATGCACTGCCAAGGTGCATCTTTTTTTGATCGTTCAGACTTAAAAAGAGCCTGGCGAGCGCTATCGCTCCAATTGACAAAACAAACGCCGAATGATATTCTTTATTTTACAAGCTGAGAAGGAAAGAGTAGTGTTTTTTCATTGTTTAGAGAGCTGTCGGGTGGTGAAAGACAGTCTGTGAGAGGCATTAACATGACTCCGGAGCTCCTGATAAGGCGGGTCTGCCCGTTATAGCACAGAGAATCAATTAGGGTGGTACCGTGGCTGCTTCGCCCCTAGCGCGAGCCAGTCATTTTTTATTTACGGAGGAAATATGAAAGAAAAATTCTATTTAGCAACCGCCATCGCCTATACTTCCAAGGTGCCCCATATCGGTAATACGTATGAGGCAGTTCTGGCTGATGCGCTGGTCCGTTATAAACGTCTGCGCGGTTATGATGTATACTTTCTGACCGGAACGGATGAGCATGGTGAAAAGATCCAACAAGAAGCACTTGCCAATTCACGCACCCCGCAGGAGCACGTTGATATCATCGCCGGAGAAGTCCGTGATATCTGGGATACGATGAATGTCAGCTATGACCAGTTTATCCGCACGACCGATCCCAAGCACACCAAGGTGGTTCAGCGGATGTTTGAGATCTTCTATGAAAAAGATGATATCTATAAGGGTGTCTATCAAGGTCATTACTGTACCCGCTGTGAGTCGTTCTATTCCGAGACTCAGTTGGTCGACGGCAGATGTCCGGAAGATGGCTCTGAAGTTCAGACGGCTGACGAAGAAGCTTATTTCTTCCGCTTGAGCAAGTACCAATCGTGGCTGGAACAGTATATTGAAGATCACCCCGATTTTATTTATCCCGAGAGCCGCAAACGCGAGATGATGAACAACTTCATCAAACCCGGTCTGAGGGATCTGTGTGTATCAAGAACGTCATTCGACTGGGGTATTCCGGTCACGATCGATCAAGGACATGTGGTCTATGTCTGGCTGGATGCTCTGTCGAACTATATTACGGCTCTGGGGTATGATCCCGATGGCAACAGTGATGAGCTGTTCTTAAAGAACTGGCCGGCCGACCTGCATCTGATCGGCAAAGACATCGTTCGCTTCCATACCATCTACTGGCCGATCTTTCTCCATGCGTTAGGTCTGGAGATTCCCAAGCAAGTCTACGGTCACCCCTGGGTGCTGGCTTCAGGCGGCAAGATGAGCAAGAGTCTGGGCAATGTCCTGTACGCCAAAGACCTGGTCAAAGTTTATGGACTGGACCGGGTAAGGTATGCCTTGCTTCGTGATATGCCGTTTGCAGAAGATGGTGTCCTCAGTCCCGAAAGTCTGGTCATTCGGACCAATCAGGACCTGGCCAATATCTTTGGCAATTTGCTCAACCGGACGCTTTCCATGAGTCAGCGTTATTTCGACGGAGTGGTGGAACAGGGAAGTGACCTGGAACCGGTCGACCTTGAATTGATCAAAGCGGTCGAAGACACGGTAGACAAATATCAGCAAAAGATGGATATTTACCATGTGGCAGAAGGCATCCGGGAAGTCATCGAGTTGGCGAAAAAGTCAAACAAGTATATCGATGACACCATGCCCTGGACACTGGCAAAAGATCCGGCAGATCACCCCAGGTTGAAGACGATACTATTCGTTTTAACAGAAAACCTGCGCATCCTTAGCATTCTACTGTCACCCTTTATGCCTGAGAGCATGGTTGAGGTCCAGCGACAATTGGCAACGGATCAAATAGACTATGATTCGATCCTGCCGTGGGGTCGTCTGAAGCAACCACATACCGTCGGAAAACCGAGCCCGTTGTTTGAACGTCTGCCGGAACCGGTCGAAGAAGTTGCTGAGGAAGAGCCGGAAGTTCAGGATGAACCGTTCAAACCGGAGATCAGTTTTGACGACTTTTCCAAGCTGGATCTGCGGGTGGCGGAAGTGGTGTCGGTCGAAGACCATCCCAATGCTGACAAACTGTATGTCCTGAATGTAAAGGTGGGACAATCCGAGCGGACGGTGGTCAGTGGAATCAAAGATCATTACACCAAAGACGAATTAGTCGGCAAAAAACTGATTCTGATCGCCAACTTAAAACCGATCAAGCTGCGCGGCGTCTTGAGCCATGGGATGCTCCTGGCGGAAGAAGACGGCCAGCATGTCAGAATGATCGAAGGCAGTCTGGCATCCGGCTCGAGGTTGAGCTAATGGCATTTGACTCTCATGCCCATCTCGATGATGAACGATTCGGGCCAGACATCGAAGAAATTGTACAGCAAATGAAACGACAGGACATTGCTGCGCTGGTCCCCGGAGTGGATGTTGCCGGTGTATCAAATGTGCTCAAGTTGGTTGAACCATGGGACCATCTGGTAATGGCCGTGGGGATCCACCCGTCGGAAATCGATCAGGCTGAGCGCTTGACTGAACTGGAAGCTTATTTGGACCATCCCAAAGTGGTAGCGATCGGAGAGATCGGACTGGACTATTATTGGGTCAAAGATAATAAAGACAGCCAGCAGGAGCTGTTTAGAAAACAACTCCAACTGGCCAAAACACATCAATTACCGGTGATCATTCATGACCGGGAAGCTCATGAGGATATCTTTCGGATCCTAAAACAGGAAGACATGTTTCCGACCGGGGTCATCATGCATGCCTTTAGCGGATCGGCCGAGATGGCACGAGAATACGTCAAGCTGGGGGCGATGATCTCACTGGCCGGGCCGGTGACATTTAAGAATGCCCGTGTCCCGAAAGAAGTAGCCGCGGAAGTGCCGTTGGATCATTTATTGGTCGAGACGGACAGTCCTTATCTGACACCGCATCCCTTGCGGGGAAAACGGAACGATCCCCGTCTACTCCATCTGATCATCGAAGAAATCGCCCAAATCAAAGGCCTGTCACCTGAAACAGTTGAACAAGCCACTACGGATAACGCCAAACGGATCTTTCAGCTATGAAAATCAAAGAAACGATTGTGGTTGAGGGAAAAGATGATGCCGCCAACCTGAAACGATGCCTTAAAGTCGACACGATCATCACATCCGGATTTGGTCTCAATGCCAAGATCCACCGGCAACTGAAACAGGCCTATGATAATCATGGACTGATCATCATGACCGATGCTGATGTGGTCGGGGAGAGGATCCGATCCACCTTACAAACGGTCTATCCCAATGCCAAGCATGCATTTATCTCGCGCGCTGACAGCACCAAAGGGGATGACGTCGGGGTGGAAAATGCTTCCTGTCAGGCGATCATCCAGGCACTGGAACGAGTCAGGACGCTGGTGGAAGCGACGGAAGAATTCACTCAGGCCGACCTGTTTCATTATGATTTGATCGGAACGTCCGGTGCGGCCGAAAGAAGAGATCGGCTGGGAGCTTTGCTGGGCATCGGTTATGGCAATGCCAAGCAATTTTTAAAACGACTCAATCATTATGGAGTTACCCGCCGCGAGATGGAGGAGGCTGTCGATGAGCTATGACAGGACCAGTCCCAGCTGGATCAAAGCAAAAATGAATATCAAACAGCTGCGTTTCCAGAAACAATTGGGACAAAATTTCCTGATCGACGGCAATGTGGTGGAAAATATCTTGTCGGCCTTGGAATTGGAAACTTCTGATACCGTAGTAGAGATCGGACCCGGACTGGGCTCCTTGACGGAGCGGCTGGTGGAACGGGTCGATCGACTGATCGCAGTCGAGATCGATCGCCACCTGGCCCGGGAGCTGGAAATGGATTTCCCTGAAGTCGAGGTTATGCCGGCCGATATTCTGAAACTCGATCCTGTTCAATTTCCCGAGGGATGCAAAATCGTGGGAAATCTGCCATACTATATTACCAGCGCGATCATCATGCACATTCTAGAAAGTGATCTCAAGTTTGATCGTCTGGTCATCATGATGCAAAAAGAAGTGGCCGAACGCATCAGTGCATCGGCCGGATCGAAAACGTATGGGGTGTTGAGTGTGATCACTCAGCTTTATTGTGATGTCGAGCTTCTGTTTCATGTTTCAAGCCAGTGTTATATGCCGGCACCTCGGGTCGATTCGGCGGTGGTTCGATTGACGCCAAAGCCATTCCGGGAAAAACAATTGATACCGGTGGTTAAGGCAGCCTTTTCCAGCCGGAGAAAGACGATCCAGAATTCACTCCGAAATATTTATTCCTCCGGCAGGGTCGCCCGGGCCCTCGAACAGGCCGGTATCCATCCGGTCCGCCGGGCTGAGACCCTGAGTTTGGAAGAATTTATCGCTCTGGGGGAAGCATTCAATGAATCGGACAACTAAAGCTTTCTTATTATTAGTCATCGGGGTCTGCGTGATGGCAGCGGTCGTACTGTATAATTCATTATCCGGTGGACCGCGATCGATCAGTTATCTCGGTCAAACATACTGGTTGCCACTGGTTATCGGCGGTCTGTTGATTTTAGGCTTTGTCTGGTTGTCACGAAAAAAAATGTAAAAAAAAGGCTTTGCAGACAAGCTGCCTCAACTAATCACGTTCAGCAGCTTGTTTGTTTTGCAAGTATACATTGACCGCCGCCAGATAGTTCAGGTATTGGTCGTGAAAAAAACCGATCGGAATTGCCTTCTTCATGGCTGAATAGGGAATGCTTTTTCTTTTTCCAACGTTAATTATTTCTTCGATGATTTCCAAAGGTACTAAATAATAGTCATTACTTCGCTTAAAATGGACAATTAAAAATGAAATTCCGCCCTGTTTGGCAAAATCTTGCATATATTCCAGCTGGTGGCTGTGGATATTTGAAAGTGGAATACTCAACAGATTAGTTTCTTTTGCGTCGAAACAAATCGCAACACCTTGCGCTATACCGATATAATCAACGGTCGACTTCTTTTCATAGTATCCCAGTGTGATCTGAGAGCGTTCATTGACATCGATCACCGTCACCGGAGTACTGATTTTATCGACTCTGGCAAATTGATGGTCCTTATAATAAGTGTTCGTCAAATCAATTAATTCTTCCAGTGCATCTCCGCGGCGACCACGTGTTCTCCAGGCCATATTTATCACCTCTGCCCTATTTTATCCTATATTTCAAGGCATTGGCAAGTTCGACCGTTAGAACTGGTTAACTGTTGAAGTTTGTTTTGCCTGTGGATAAGTCTGTGGATACTGTGTATAACGAACAGATTTTCTGTTTTACACATCTTTCACAAGCAAGCGATTTGTGATTATTTTGCTTAGGGGGGTATAAGTTCCACATAACACGATTTAGGAGGAAACATGGATAACGAAAAATTATGTGATGATACGGTTGTTGAAGAAAAAGACACAGTAACGGAGGGAAAAGAAAATCCCGAAGTCATTATTTACACCAGCGACACTTGTGGATATTGCCATGCTGCCAAAGAATACTTCGATTCGATCGGAGTTCAATACACCGAAAAAAATGTCAGCCAGGATGTTAATGCCAGGAAGGAATTGATCCAGAAGAAATTTATGGGAGTTCCGGTCATTATCATCGGTGATGAGACAATTCAAGGCTTCAACAAAGAACGCTTAAGTGAATTGTTCGAAAAGTAAGCCTTAGGCGCACCGGATAAGCCCGATGCGCTTTTTTCTTGTAACTGAGCGGGAGGAATAGATGTCCAATTCACTGATAGCGGTCCTGGGGCCGAACCCGGAAGAATTGATGGATTTTATTGAACAATTAGAACAACCAATAACAGAGGAACAGATCGGGCTGACAGTCCATCGGGGTCGCTATGCTGACAAAGACATCGTTGCTGTCATCACTGGCATATGTAAGGTAAATCCCGCCATCGTGACACAGATGCTGATCGATCGCTATGATATATCACAAGTGATAGTCTGCGGAGTAGCCGGAGCAATTGCCGATTATGACATAGGTGACACCATCGTCAGCACGGAAGTTTGTCACCATGACGTGGTACCTCGCTTTCTACAAGAGGGCTACCCTTTTATGGATAGTGAAGACAGCTGTTTTGCAGCAGATCCGGACATGATCGCCACTATGAAACAGGCGGCCGTGAATTTTCCGCATAAAGTAGAATTCGGCCGGATCGCCAGTGGAGAATACTTTGTTGATCGGGCGGGAAGACAGCAGATCATTGAACAGTTCGATCCGTTGGCTGTCGACATGGAAACGGCCGGAGTGGCGCACGCCTGTTATGTCAATCGCAAGCCGTTTCTGGCCATTCGAACGATCACTGATAATGAAAAACAAAGCGGGATCGATGTCTTCAGGGAAAACTTCGAGACGGCACGCATCCGGGCGATGGAACTGTTACGTCGCTACCTGGAGGTTTAAATGAATCCAAAAGAATTTCATGATCAACTCAAGACCGGTGCCTTCCTACTGGTCGACCATCCGGATAAAAGCAATATCATGACGATCGGCTGGGGTGGTCTAGTCCGGATGTGGAACCGTGACATCGTGATGGTCCCGGTTCGGACCAATCGGTATACTCACGAATTGCTCGACGGAGTAGACGAGTTCATTGTAGCTGTGCCGCCGGAGGGTGAGATGCTTGAAGAGCTCTCGTTTTGCGGCAGTCGGAGCGGACGAGACACAGACAAGCTAGATCGATTTCACCGTACGGAGCAGGGTGGACTGACCGGATGTAAAAACTACCGGGCCAGAATCGTCATGCGCCAGGACATGGTAGATACAAATCTGAAACCCGACCTTCTGGAGCGACATTATCCGGAAAAAAATATGCATACATTATACTATTGTGAAATCGAGCACATCGACGACTAGTTTGATATAATGAAACTATCAAAATTTATCGAAAGGAGATCACTATGCTGAAAGAATTTAAAGAATTTATTCAAAAGGGCAATGCCATCCAGCTGGCAATAGGCTTTGTCATGGGGGCAGCATTTACCGCCATTGTTACCAGTCTCGTGAACGACCTTATTATGCCTATCTTAGGACTGGTCCTGAGCGGAGCTGATTTCAGCAACAAATTCATTGCGATGGACGGTGGAGACTATGCCACCCTGGTAGAAGCCCAAGAAGCCGGCGCAGCCACTTTGGCCTACGGCAATTTTATCAACGCGATCATTTCGTTTATAATTATTGCTTTCATTCTTTTCTTGATCGTCAAAGGACTCAACTCGATGCGCAAAGCAGAAGAGGCAGAAGAAGAAGTTACGACCAAAGAATGCCCGCATTGTTTGTCGCAGGTTCCCTTGGCAGCCACACGTTGCCCGCAATGCACATCTCAACTAGAGGTCTAACGGCACAAAAAACAAACGCACGGCGAATACCGTGCGTTTTTTTACGCCTACCATTACTTTTCGACCCAACAGCTGACATCACCCGGGCCGACTTCAAAACGGCCCCAGCCTTCGTCGTCAATGTTGATTTCATTTGGTGAAGCGCCGGTTATGTCTTTGTATGTTTTACCGGTCTGATCCTGACCGACAAACATTCTCAGGTTTGCCGCATCGCCTGTACTGATGATCACAGCAAGTGAACCGGGATGATCCGGACTGCCCAGTCGAGTCCATCCGATCAGGCTCTCGCCGGAAAAATAATCTTCCTGCTCACCAAAAGCATACTTGTTTCGGATATACAGCAGGTTATCGATCATATCCTTGAGACCCTCCATGGGATGGGGATCGCCCAGCCCATAGTAATCTCCGAAAAAGATACACGGGTAGCCATCTTCCCGCAACAGGATCAAGCTATAGGCGATCTTTTTAAACCACGGGTCGACAAAACTGGTCAGGCCCTGACCGGGCTGGGTGTCGTGGTTGTCAACAAACGGCACGGCCAGATCGGGATGGTGTTCTACCAGGCTCCCACTGAATATTTGACGCATGTCATAGGGGCCACTGGCAGCAGCGAACAAGTTGAAGTGCAATCCGACATCGAATAGATCGGTCTGATATTCCGTGGCATCGAGATAAGACTGTTTTTCGCCCAGTCCGGGTTGCCAGAATTCACCAAAAAAATAAAAATCAGGTGCAAACGAGTGGATGTGATTGATCAGATCGAGCACAAAGGCATGATCCATATGTTTTAGTGCGTCAAATCGAAACCCGTCGACCCCGGTAGTCTCAATAAACCATTTGGCCCAGTTGAAAAGATCCTGTCTGACTTCGGGATGTGCCAGATTGACATCAGCGAACATCAGATAATCATAATTGCCTTTTTCAGCGCTGACATTATCAGACCAGTCTTTGTTTTCACCCAAAATCCGGTAGATCCCGCTCTCACCGCTCAAGCTGTCATAATCGACTCCGGTAAAATGATTAAAATTCCATTTAAAATCGGAGTAAGTATCGCCCCGACCGGGGAAGGTAAATTTGGTCCAGGCCCGAATGTCATGTGGTTCACCCAGTTCGACTGACCGGTCATCCGGGTCGACCTGAACAGCCAGGAAGGTCTCTTCTTCATCCGCCTGGGCTTTGTGATTCAGCACCACATCGGCGTATACATGCAAGCCGTGGTCGTGGGCAGTACGGATCAGCTGAAGCAGTTGGTCTTTGGTGCCGTATTTGGTCCGGACCTGACCCTTTTGATCGAATTCGCCCAGGTCATACAGATCATAGATGCCATAGCCTGTATCCCAGATCGAGGTTGCTTTTGATACAGGAGGAAGCAGCAGGGCGGTTATGCCGGCCTCTGCCAGATGTGGTATCTGTTCTTGTAAAAACTCATAATGATGACCTTCGTTTGGAACATTCCATTCAAAGGCTTGTAAAATCACTCCGTTTGACATATCGTTCTCACTTTCGTTTATTAGTCAATATGTACCCAATGGATTGTGTTTGTTCGCCAAGCACATGAATTTTCCGATATCCGGTGAATCATTCAAATGGGAAAAAAACCATTGACCAGACTGAATCATCATTCTTCAAATCTCCCGTTAAACCCATTATTCGGTAAACTGTAACGATTAGAGGATGTTTTTCCGCTATGGAAGACAGTCGATTTATGCTATAATCAAGAGGAAAGATTGATCGATAGTCCGGGAGTCCGGTAGTTCGTTTGTTAAACCGGAAAACACTCGGGTATCATAAGAGAGATCACATCAGAAAAGGAGATAATATGAAGTACATTTGCTTAGCATGTCAGTACATTTATGACCCGGCTGAGGGCGATGCTGACGGTGGAATCGAACCGGGCACCGCTTTTGAAGATCTGCCGGAAGACTGGGTTTGCCCCGTTTGCGGCGTTGGCAAAGACATGTTCGAACCTTACGAAGGGTAGGTAATTTATGGCAAAACGATACGAACTTTATAAGTGTGATATCTGTGGCAATATTGTCTGGGTAATGCACGGAGGCGATGGAGCACTTGTTTGTTGTGGCGAAGAGATGAGACTTTTGCCCCCGCAAACTGCCGAAATGGCTCTCGAAAAACACGTCCCGATTATTGAAGAAATAGAGGGCGGATATCGTGTCACAGTCGGAAGCACACTACATCCGATGACGGACGAACATTACATCGAGTGGATTGCACTCTGCACTGCCGATCAAAATCACATTGCATTCTTAAAGCCGCATCAAGAGCCATCAGTTGATTTCCTCATCCAAGGCGAACCGCTCTTTTTGTATGAGTATTGTAACCTACACGGTCTGTGGCAAAACGACCTCAAAGGTGTTGACCATGGGAAACATGATGTCAAACCGGCTGAGGAAGTAGCCGCCGCACCGCAAGCTGAAGAAACAGAAGTAACAGCGGACTTTGATAAGACCAAGTATCTGTGTACTGCCTGCCAATACATCTATGATCCTGTAGTCGGCGATGTTGATGGCGGTATTGAACCGGGAACAAGCTTTGCCGATCTGCCTGAGGACTGGGTATGCCCTGTCTGTGGCGTCAGCAAGGATATGTTTGAGGTTTACGAAGGATAATAAACACTTACAAACAAGCTGATACAGCTTGTTTGTTCTATCAGGAGGTATCGAATGAATCAAGAATTGTTACAAAGACTGAATGAACAAATTGCATTAGAAATTCACTCTGCTCAAATCTATCTCGAAATGGCCGCCTATTTTAATGATGAGGGCCTCGATGGCATGGGCAACTGGATGTATTATCAACATCTGGAAGAAATGAATCATGCTATGAAGATCTGGCATCACCTGACCGAACGGGGTGAGCGTCCCCAAATGTTAGGGATCGAACGCCCGATGAATGAGTTTGATGGTGTAATGGATGTTTGGGCAAAAGCGCTGGAACATGAAAAATTCATCACCAAGCAATTTGATGAAATGATGAAGATCGCTATGGATAATCAGGAGTACAAATCTTTCACCATGCTGCAATGGTTCGTTGATGAACAAGTGGAAGAAGAAGACACCTTCGGCGGCATCGTTGATCAACTGAATTGGTCTGAGTGTTCAAAACCTGCTGTGATGCAAATGAACAATTCCATGGCAGCCCGGACCTATAGTCCGATGCCTGATGGCTTGATTCCGACAGGCGGAGAAGAGTAATTGTCAATTCCGGTGATCTGACGATCGCCGGTTTTTTTATTCTTCTCCAGTGCCTGAACATGTGATCCACGGGTGATAGGGCCCAATATTGGGCCCTTTTTCTTCGCAATAATCATCCCTATTCCTATGGAACTATTCAAGATACATGGTATAATTACTACGATTACATAAACGAAAGGAGCCATATTATGTCAATTAAAGGCACGAAAACAGAGCAAAACCTCTTGAAAGCATTTGCCGGTGAATCACAAGCTCGTGGTCGCTACACGATGTTCGCCAAGAAAGCCCGTCAAGAAGGCTATTATCAAATTGCTGACCTGTTTGATGAAACTGCCCGTAACGAATACGAGCACTCAAAGCAATTCTTTAAATATCTTGAAGGTGGTGGCGTTGAGATCACTGCGATGTATCCGGCCGGTATGGTAGGAACAACCGTTGACAACCTGCAGGCAGCAGCCGATGGTGAAAACGAAGAGCATACTACGCTGTATCCCGGGTTTGCCGATGTGGCAAAAGAAGAAGGTTTCAAGGATGTAGCTACAACATTTTTGATGGTCGCAAAAGCTGAAGTTGCTCACGAAGATCGTTTCCTGAAACTGAAAGCCAATATTCTGGAAAACAAAGTTTTCAAACGCGATCAAAAAGTTGTCTGGAAATGTGGCGTCTGCGGATATCTGCACGAAGGTTATGAACCGCCGCAAGTATGCCCCTCCTGCAAACACGAACGTGAACACTTTGAACTCAAGGGTGAAAACTACTAAGCTCTACATAAACCGGTTGGCTATCCAGCCGGTTTTTTAATGCAGTTTTTCCCTTGGTAATGAGAAATAAAAAAGGCCTGATGCCATATCAGGCCGGACATGACGGTGCGTTATTTACGATGACAGTGCAGGCTGCAGAAGCCTTTTGAACTGCAGGCGGTATTGGTTGAACCGCAGGCAGGACAGTTGCGGTTTTCATCGGTTGCCTGGACCACAAAGGTCTGATTACAGTCATGACAGACATAGGGACAATGATATATTTCGATCGGGCCACCTCCGATGAGGATGGTATGCCCTTCCAGCAGTGCTTTGGTCAACTTCCCGCGAGCGGTCTCGAGCATCAATTGGATCGATTGACGCGAAATATTCATCATCTGTGCGACTTCTTCTTGGGACATATGTTCCACGTCGGTCAGACGAAGCGCTTCGAATTCATCGTAGCCAATTTCAACAGCATGATCCTGTTTTCCCCGATTTAGTGGCTGGTATGTGTTGGCGGCCGGAAATCTCCGGATACTTCTTGGTTTTGTTGGACGTGCCATGGAGCATCCCTTTCTTGATTGATATTTTCTGTTTAAATCATACCATATATTCCAAAGAAGTAGCCCGAATTTGATAAACGGCAGTCGTCAGACCGTAACTCGTCCCTTGAGGGGTATTTAGGACCTAAAGGGCGGTTTTGTCTTGGGTCGACTGATATGATACAATTTCTGAGGCCAAGGTGTTGTTTTGTGATATTATCTTGATGAGGTATTATGAAAAAAGTTGAACTGTTCAGTGACGGCGCCTGCCGAAACAACCAGGAAGATGAAAATGTCGGGGGTTGGGGCGCACTGCTGATCTATAAAGGAAATGAAAAAGAGATCTACGGCGGAAAACCGAACACCACCAACAATGTGATGGAAATGACCGCGATGATCGAAGGCTTAAAGCAGTTGAAAGAAAAGGATCTGCATGTTGAGATCTATTCCGACAGTGCCTATATCGTCAATGCCTTTCATGACAGGTGGTTTGATCGCTGGCGTCTCAACGGCTGGCGGACATCGCAAAAAAAGCCGGTCGAAAACCGTGAACTGTGGGAGGAATTGATCGATCTGGTGGAACAGTTCGAACAGGTGGACTTTTATAAAGTCAAAGGTCATCTGGCGCCTACCGCTGCGTCGGTTGAAAAATGGCATGACAAGTTTAATCAGCAGCGTAAAGTCGGCCGCAAAGAATTTGAACGTATCTTAAATAACAATCAACGCGTTGATGGCTTGGCCAATCGCGGAATTGACCAGCTGGAGGAATAAATGCTGTCAAATAATCTGAAATCTCTGATCTATCATGCCCTGTGGTATTTTGTCATCATGAGTTTGTTTTTTGCGACAAAAACCAAACCGATCGTCGAGGCGTTTATTCCCAATGACATGACCCGTTTTTTGATCATCGGGATCACTACCGTATTGTTCAGCCTGACGTTCACGGTATTGTTCATGCATCCAATGGGTTCGACCTTGAACAATATCACGTCAAACGGTTTCCTGATCTTGTTGAACATCGGTGTCATCACCGCCTCAGTCCTGTTCTATCTGATCGGCAAACTGACCATCTTTGAAGTCTTGTTGATCGGGCTGTTTCTGTTACTTCAGTTTTTTGTCATCATGTTGGTGATGCAATCGAAGGAACGGCGGGCCAAACGGTACGAAGAATAGATCTTTACCGGAGTTGCATACTCCGGTTTTTTATTGCCCAAAATCACCGTTGGATCAATAATTAGCCAAACCAATGACATAATGTCCTAATTTTGGGTATAATATTCCCATAAACACCTTAAGGAGGAACAATGAAGTACTTATCGGTAGCTGAGGTTGCCCAAAAGCTGGGCAATCACGAAAAAACCGTGAGACGATATATTGCCAACGGTGATCTGCAGGCCAAGAAAATCGGTGGCCAGTGGCGGATCGCCCAGACCTGGTTTGATAACTTTGTCCAAACGGAAGCCGTCGAGGACAACGAAAATATAGATCACTCGGGCCATCATGAAGACTTCTGTGTCTTTATGGATTCGGATTATTTTCAGTCGGAGGACACGATCCAGACTTGTACCATTTTGGATATCAATCGGCCGGAATCGGATATGTTCGAATGGCGGGCCAAGAGTAAGGCGTATGATATTTTACAACGGGGCGAACGGTTCAAAATCGATGTTCGTCCCCATAAACAGGGAATCCGGATCGTGATGTGGGGACAGCCCCAAATGATTCAGGAGGTGCTGGAGGTGCTTCATGACACAAAAGTATGATATTCAAGCGATGAATT
The DNA here is from genome assembly GCA_012799095.1 of Tissierellia bacterium. Lineage (GTDB taxonomy): Bacteria > Bacillota > Clostridia > Peptostreptococcales > Acidaminobacteraceae > DUPT01. The sequence goes on along the minus strand of JAAZLX010000076.1, from coordinate 4,217 downwards.
GTGCCTCGTGTGTTGCCTCGATCGAGAAAACACTGAAGAAATTGCCCGGTGTGTCAGACAGTCGCATCAACCTGATCGAGAAGAGGTTGGAAGTCGACTTCGACCCCGATACCATTTCAGGCGATGAGATCGCTCAAGCCCTGACCACTGCCGGTTATCCCCCGATCAAACATCAGGATCATGTTGAAGAGATCCTTGAGATCGAAGGCATGTACTGTTCGGCCTGTTCGGCTCGTGTTACCAAGGTGCTGGGGCGGCTCGATGGTGTCGATCATGCCGAAGTCAATGATCTGACCGGAAAAGCCCGGGTGGTATACGATCCGGCCATGGTCGGACGAAGAGAGTTTCGTCAGAAGATCGAAGCGGCCGGTTACAAGCTGCTCGATCCGGTGACAGTGCCCCGGGTCAAAGTCAAAACAACCATTTTTACACCGGAGATCGTGACGGTCATTGTGCTCTCAGCACTGCTACTGCTGTTGGCCATGGGACCCATGATCGGTCTGCCACTTCCCGGCATCATCGATCCCGATGTCTCACCGGTCAATCATGTTATCCTGCAGCTGCTCCTGTTGGCTCCGGTAGTCTATATCGGACGAAGCTTTTATACTACCGGTTTTCGCACGTTGTTCCAGGGTGCTCCCAACATGGACTCTCTAATCGCGATCGGTACCTCGGCCGCCATTTTGTACAGTCTGTATAACACGGTGTTGATCTTCCAGGGGGCTCATCATCATGTCCACCATCTCTATTATGAAACGGCCGCTACCATCATTGCCCTGATCAAGGTGGGTAAGACACTGGAGGATCTGTCGAAACGACGCACGACCCTGGCGATAGAAAAACTGATGGATCTGACACCGCAAACAGCCACCCTTTTGGTCGATGGTGAGCAGCGCACGATTGCGACCGATGAAATCCGACAGGATGATGTCTTACTGGTGCGACCGGGTGAATCGGTCCCGGTCGATGGGGTGATCATAAAGGGTCTGTCGGCGATCGATGAATCGATGCTGACGGGTGAGAGTCTGCCGGTAGAAAAGACGATCGATTCCAATGTGTTCAGTGGGACGATCAATCAGACCGGAGCGTTTGAGATGAAGGCCACCTCGGTCGGCAAGGATACGCTGTTGTCGAAGATCGTCAAGGTGGTCGAAGATGCCCAGATGAAAAAGGCGCCGATCGCCCGATTGGCCGACATCATCAGCGGTTATTTTGTCCCGGTGGTGATCGTCATTGCGATCGTCTCGGCCATCGTCTGGTACCTGTTCCAGCAGGACTTACCGTTTAGTCTTCAGATCCTCATCAGTGTCTTGGTCATCGCCTGTCCCTGTGCTTTGGGACTGGCTACACCGACGGCCATCATGGTCGGGACCGGCCGGGCAGCCGCCCACGGTATCTTGATCAAGAGTGGTGAAGCGCTCGAGAAGGCCCATTCGATCGAACAGATCGTGTTTGACAAGACCGGGACACTGACAGAAGGTAAGCCGGTGGTGACGGACTTTATCAACCGGTCGGACTATCCGACCGATCAGTTGTTGGATCTGGCCAGCTCGCTCGAGCGTCTGTCAGAACATCCCATCTCAAAAAGCATCACCGATTATCACACCGCCAAGCTTCCGGTAGAGGATTTTGTTAATACTCTGGGCCTGGGAGTTTCCGGACGGCTGGATGATCATCAAGTAAAACTGGGTAATGACAAACTGATTCCGGCGGCAGCCGACTTGCCTGCGACGTATAAAGCCCAGATCCATATGGAAGTCGACGGAGAGTTTGTCGCTACCTTTGAGATCGCCGACCCGTTGAAGCCGGACTCGATCAGTGCGATCGCACGGCTGCATGAATTGGGGATCGAAACCATCATGCTGACGGGTGATAGACAGGAAGTGGCCGATGCTTTGGCTAAAGAAGTCGGGATCGACCGCGTCATTGCCGAGGTCCTGCCGACCGAAAAAGCCGGAGAGATCGAAAAGATCAAACAAAGCGGCAAGGTGGTTGCTATGGTGGGTGACGGCATCAATGATTCACCGGCACTCGTAACAGCCGATGTCGGTATCGCCATGGGTTCGGGAGCTGATATTGCGATCGAGAGTGCTGATATTGTATTGGTAAAGGGTTCTCTGACCAAGGTGAGTGATGCGATCGCACTCAGCAAAGCCACCATTCGCAATATCAAACAGAATCTTTTCTGGGCATTTATTTACAATGTCCTGGGAATTCCGGTCGCTGCCGGGGTATGGTATGCACTGGGTGGACAACTGCTCGATCCCATGATCGCCGCCCTGGCGATGAGCTTGAGCTCGGTCAGCGTTGTCACCAATGCCCTGCGTCTCAGGACGATCAAACTCAAAGGGGTTTAGGAGGAAAAAATGCAAGAATATAAAGTATCCGGCATGAGTTGCGGACACTGTGAAGACACGGTCCGAAATATTGCCATCAAACACGGCGCCGGCGCCAATGCCGAGGTCGATCGCGTCTCCGGCACGGTCCGTTTCACGGCTGATGATCGGTTTGACAATGACAAGTTCATGGAAGCAGTCGAGGACGCCGGCTATGAAATCGAAGAAGTCAGCGCCCTGCAGACCGTGGCCGATCAGGCAACAAGAAACAGCTGGTAGCAACAAGTGATGCGGCTTGAAAAAAGCCGCTTTTTTTATCGGATAGAATCAATCAAGTATTATTTGTTTCTTTGCGCGAAAATATTTACAATAGAGAATAGGAGGCATGATAAATATGGAAAAAAACCTGGAAAAATACGCTGATCTGATCGTTAACACCGGTCTTAACATTCAACCCAAGGACAGTCTGATGATCCGGTTTACGGTCGATGGGCTGCCGTTGGCCCGATTAGTCTCAAAGAAGGCTTATGAAAAAGGCGCCAAGGATGTGGAGCTGATGTTTTCGGATGATCAGATGACTCTTGATCGCTACCTGCATGGCGGAGAGGCCGCTTTTGAGCGTTTTCCCGACTACAAGGTCGAGTATATGGAAAAGTTGTATCAGGACAACACGCATGTCCTGGCATTGGTCGCACCCAATCCCGACCTGCTAAAGCCGGCTGATCCCAAGCGGATCGCTGATTGGTCCAAGATCGTATCGATCGCCAACAAACCCAATCAGAAGTACACCATGCAAAACATCGTCAAATGGACGATTGCAGCTGTTCCGAGCGATGCCTGGGTCGAAGCTGTCTTCCCCGATCTGCCGATCGAACAGGGACGGGACAAGCTGTGGCAGGCTGTGTTTGATGCGACTCGTGTTTCGACCGATGATCCCCTCAAGGCCTGGGAGGAGCATGATACTGCTCTCAAAGCGCATGAGACATTCTTGAACGAAGCCAATTTTGAAAAGCTCCTTTTCCAAGGGCCGGGTACCGACCTGGAAGTCCATCTGGTAGAGGATCATCATTGGATGGGAGGCTCGAGCGTTCACTCGGGCGGGGATCGTTTCTTCCCGAATATCCCGACTGAGGAAGTCTTCAGTATGCCCCATGCCGATAAGGTCAATGGTACCTTAAAAGCTACCATGCCGCTGAGCGTCCGCGGTCAGTTGATCGATGATTTCCATTTTACTTTTCAAGATGGCAAGGTAGTCGATTTTGATGCCGCTGTTGGCAAGCAGATCCTGCAGGATCTATTGGACACGGATGATGGAGCCAGATATTTGGGTGAAGTCGCTCTGGTAGCTGATAATTCACCGATATCAAATACCGGTATCCTGTTCAAGAACACCTTGTTTGATGAAAATGCTTCCTGTCACTTTGCGTTGGGAGCATCATATGCCGAGAATCTGAAAGATAGTCGGGATCGCAGTGAGGATGAAAACCGGGCCTTAGGAGCTAATCAATCGCTGATCCATGTCGACTTTATGGTCGGTGGTCCTGATGTCACGGTAACCGGTGTCAAACAGGATGGGGAACAAGTCGTTCTACTACAGGATGGTGAGTGGCGGATATAGAAGAATGTGTCTTTCGACTGAATAAGACCCTATCTAAAATTAATATGATAAATAACAAAAGAGAGACCGATTTCAGTCTCTCTTTTGATTATTCCGGGAGGATTGATCTAACGCTTATCCTTGATAATTTTGTTCGACTTGTTTCCAGTTAACTACGTTCCAGAAGGCTTCGATATAATCGGGCCGTCTGTTTTGGTAGTTCAGATAATAGGCATGTTCCCAGACGTCGAGTCCGAGCAGAGGCACATGACCTTCCATCACAG
>JAAZLX010000075.1 GCA_012799095.1 Tissierellia bacterium | reverse complement strand
TAAAATCTGCCATCCTGACAGCTGAAGTCATGAAAAGACTCGGTTATGAAGTTTATCCGGAAGTCGAGGCAGAGCGCAATGACATCATTCAGGCCATCAAGCTGGGCTCTCCCGAGAAAGTCATCGCCTATTGTGAAGAGGTCCAGGCCTCGTCTCCGGTCGATGCTTTTGTAACTCCAATTCCCTGGCCGATGCCGGGCTATGATGATGATGTCATTATGGCAGCCGGCACCTTTATCCAGGGTGCCAGCATTGAACTTAGCGCGGATGCCCCGATGCGTGAGCCGTATGTGGTCTACGTCCAGGGCGGTCTGTTGTATGAACAGGGGAAACTGGCGTTGATGAAAGCGGTCGACCGTTTAGAAAATTTGACATGATGTGGTATAATATTTCAGTTAGAACCCTGTATAGGGTTCTGCCGCATTTTTACCGGTCGATATCAGTGCGATCGACTTTGATCTCAAATGTCGTCAATTACTTTCATCTTGTGGTGCCCACTACACGACAAATGATCATTATATAGAACAGACTTGAAAAGGCCTGCTAGCAGGTCTTTTGTTTAGAAAAGGATTTATGAATACGATTAATTTAGCCGTCATCGCTCACGTTGATGCCGGAAAAAGCACCTTGATCGATGCCATGTTGAACCAAAGCGGCGTGTTTGAAGAACACAGTGAGCGGATCGATTTGGTAATGGATTCCAACGAACTCGAGCGGGAACGCGGCATCACGATCTATTCCAAGAACTGCTCGATCCGTTACAAAGACTATACCTTCAATATTGTCGATACGCCGGGCCATGCCGACTTTTCTTCTGAGGTCGAACGGATCATGAAGACAGTCGATACGGTGGTTCTACTGGTCGATGCCGCAGAGGGACCGATGCCTCAGACGCGTTATGTCCTGAAAAAGAGTCTGGAGCACGGTTTGCGCCCGATCCTTCTGATCAATAAGTTTGACAAGCGCGACCAACGGGCTGAGACCGTGGTCGATTTAAGCTTTGATTTGTTTGACGATCTCGGTGCCAGTGATGACCAACTCGACTTTCCCATCCTGTACGGCGTTGCCAAAGAAGGCATTGTCCGTTATGACATGGATGATGACAATGAAGACCTGGTCCCACTGTTTGAGACGATCATTCAGCATGTGCCGCCGTTTCAGGCTCAAGAGGGAGAGCTCCTGATGCAGATCTCCTCTTTGGCATATGATGATTATATCGGCCGTCTGGGCATTGGACGACTGCTTCGCGGCAGTCTAAAGCCCAAACAGGAAGTCATGATCGCCAATGAACGCCATGAACCGTACAAAGCCAAGATCAATCAGGTATTTCGATATATCGGTCTGACGAGGACCTCGGTCGAGCTGGTGGAAGCCGGTGACATCGTGTTGATCTCAGGGATCGATCAGATCTCGATCGGTGATACCATCGGTCCGGCCAGCGGGGTAGAAGCTCTGCCGAGTATTCCGATCGAACCGCCGACCTTGGCGATGGACTTCTATGTCAACAATTCACCCTTTGCCGGTCAAGCCGGTAAGTATCTCACCACCCGTCATATCCGCGAGCGTCTGATGCGCGAACTGGAAACCAATGTCGGGCTGACAGTCGAACCGATCCCGGGCAGTGACGCCTATGAGGTATCAGGTCGGGGTGAGCTCCATTTGTCGATATTGATCGAACAGATGAGGCGAGAAGGCTATGAGCTGAGTGTATCCAAACCCAGGGTGTTGTACAAAGAAGTCGACGGCAAATTGCTCGAACCCTATTCCAAAGTCCGGATCGAAGCACCGGATGAATACATC
>JAAZLX010000074.1 GCA_012799095.1 Tissierellia bacterium | reverse complement strand
GACGACTTCTTCACCGACGTTCAAGACATCACTCGGGACTTCCACCCGGTCTTCTGAGATCTGTGATACATGGATCAGACCTTCCAGACCCGGTTCGAGTTCAATAAAGGCACCAAAATCGGTCAAAGAGACCACCTTGCCATCATAGCGCTCGCCCACATGATAATTATCATCGATAACTACCCATGGATCGGGAACGAGTTGTTTCCGACTCAAGGAAATCTTGTTTTCCGACTTGTCGAAGTCAATTACTTTGAATTCAAGCTCCTGGTTTACTTTTAATACATCGGACGGCTTGTTGACCTTGCCCCATTGAATCTCAGACACGTGCAACAGTCCATCGGTCGGTCCCAGTTCAACGAAGGCACCATAATTGGTGAAACGACGAACAGTACCGGTCAGAACTTGTCCGACTTCGATATTTTCCCAGAACTCATCCAGCTCTCCGGCCAGATCTTTTTCCAGAACTTCTTTTCTGGTCAGAACGATTTGGTTCTTACGGCGGTCAAAATCCAGGAAGCCGACTTCAATTTCCTGGTCTACAAATTGCGATAAATCGCGTACGAAACCGGTATCGACGTGACTTGCCGGAATAAAAGCACGGATATCATGATAATATGCTGACAGTCCGCCTTTTACTACTTCGGTCACTTTCACGGTGATGGTCTCTTTGTTATTGAACTTCTCTTCGAGAACCTCCCAGTCTTTGCGTGATCGAAGTCGTTTGCTTGAGAGGAGGACTTCCCCATCTGCATCTTCGCGCTTCAGCACCAGAACATCAATCTCTTCATCTACTTGAAACAGTTCGTCTAACGGCTTGTTCTCCGGATTCGAGATTTCACTGGTCGGCAAAATACCATCAGCTTTATAGCCAACATTCACCACCACGCCGTCATCTTTGATCATGACGACCTTGCCCTTCAGTACCTCGTTCTTTTTGGGTACGATGAAGGAAGATTGCTCCATTAAGTTCTTCATTTCAGAATTATCCATGTGTTTAGTAACTCCTGCCTTTCTCTCTAGGGTCTCAACCACCGAATCAATCACCCATCCGGGTGTTGAGGCACCTGCACTTATCCCTATAATATCATATTTTTCGAAATCTTTCACATTTATTTCTGAACTGTTTTCAAACCAAAAGGTGTCCGGATTGTGAGTTTGACACAGTTCGACCAATTTTTTGGTGTTGGATGACTCTTTTCCGCCTAAAACGATCATGGCATCAGCCTGTTTTGCCAGATCGACAGCCGCCTGCTGCCGGTTCTTGGTGGCGGAACAGATGGTGTTTTCCACCTTCAGATGCGTCAGGTTTTGCCCCAGGTATTGTTCCGCCGCCTGAAAAAAATCTTCCCGCAGTGTGGTTTGGGCCAACAATACAGTGGGCTCATCCGATAGCGGCAGCGCTTTTAATTCATCAAGACTGTTGACGACATCGACTTCGCGATGGCCCCAACCAACGGCTCCGATGATTTCCGGGTGGTCTTTGTTGCCCAGCAGGATGATCCGATGATCTTTCGAATAGCGGTCGACATCGCGATGCAGCTTGGAGACAAACGGGCAGGTAGCATCGATCACCACAGGATGTGTTTGATGTAATCCCTCGACTACTGCCTTGGTCTCACCATGAGAACGGATGATGACCGGTCTGTCAGCTGTCAGCTCAGCCTTATCCATACGGTAGTTTACGCCCTGAGCGACCAGACGACTGACTTCATCACTGTTGTGGATGATCTTGCCTAAGGATTCGACCTGACCATGGTCGCCGGCTGCTTTCTCGGCCAAATCGATCGCCCGGGATACCCCAAAGCAGAAACCACTTGGATCAGCGATGATTATTTTCATCGATCAATTCTCCTTTACGCCGGTAGATTCGGCTTAAGATTTCATCGGCAATCGCCTGATAGGCTTCCGAGTTCAGTCGTTTATACCCAAAGCTTTCGATGGTCAAAGCAGGCATGAACTCGACCGTCATGGTGGAAAAAGGCCGAAAATTTCCGTGGATGACGACCGGCACGATCGGTACTTTCGCTTGTCGGGCCATCAGCGGTACACCGGGTTTGCCGGGCAGGGGCTCGGTCTGACTGCGATTTCTGGTGCCTTCTGAGAAGACGATCAGACTCATTCGCTCCAATATTTCAACCGATTGCCGGATCGATTTGAGATCTCTCCCCTCTCGGTCGATGGTAATGACATCAAGGACCTTAAAGACTTGGCGGATCCACCAGACATCCGACAATTCTTTTTTGGCCAGCGCCGTCAAATCGGGCCGGTAAATGGCCGCCAATAACAGCGGGTCCATCAGATGATTGTGATTGGGGGCCAATATGACAGGGGTTTGAGGCAGGCTCTCCTGGCCCCGTATTTCCAAATGATAGATGATACGAAAAAAGGCATCGATCAGTTTTCGGATAAAACTTTTCATATGGCACCTCCATCTACGCGTTGATAGACGATATCGAGGACACGTTCACCGATCTCGTGATACGTTTGGGAAGAGTAGCGTCGAAAACCGAAATCAGTCACCCTGACAGGTTCATGGGCGATCAGTTCGATCGTGCCGAACAGACGGTAGTCGGTTTTTATGGTCAGTGGTACGATCGGTACCGCAGCCTGCTTGGCAATCAAGCCCAATCCGGGTTTGGCCGGCAGTCTTCCGCCATCGTTGGTCGTGGTGCCTTCCGGAAAAATGATCAGTGGCACTCGTTGCAGCGTGGTAATGGCTTGACGG
>JAAZLX010000073.1 GCA_012799095.1 Tissierellia bacterium | reverse complement strand
TCTTTGGATGTTACCAGGATGCCGACTCGTTCTTCGACCGACACCGCTTCGGCTTCCTCTAACAGTTTGACGGCTCGCCGAATCGTCTCAGACGATACCCCGTACTTGCCGGACAAGGTGGATCGTCCTTTGATGATATCACCCACTTTGTACTCTTCTTTCCAAATACTATAGGCAATATCCAAGGCAATTTTTTCATAACGCGACGTGCCCGGTTCTGATACTTTCACTCTGTTCATGCCCCTATTATATCAAAAGAAGGGTATAATATCATCTATAAACGTGTAATGGAGGCGCTTATGAGTAGATTTTATGAGTCCATCGCCCGTTATTATGACCGCATCTTTCCGGTCGGTCGAGCTCAATTGAATTTACTTTTGGAGTTGACCGGTCCCGAAAGCAATCGGGTGCTTGATGTCGCCTGTGGAACAGGTAGCTACAGTCGCGAGCTGCTGCTTCAGGGGCATGAAGTGGTAGCGATCGATAATGATCCCATCATGGTTCAATTGGCCCGGGAAAAGACACCCGGTTTAGATGTTCGGCTGGTGCCGATGGAGGCGCTCGATAGCATTGAAGGTGGCTTTGATGTCATCTTTTGCATCGGCAATTCCCTGGCGCATCTGGAAGATCAAGCAGCGGTCGAAACCTTCATCCAGGATGCCTATCATCTGCTTCACACCGATGGGTCACTCCTGATCCAGATTGTAAACTATGACCGCATCCTAAACCATGACATCACCGGTTTACCGACGATCGATCACAATGATATCGTGTTTGAGCGCCATTATCATATCGGTGATGATTTGATCGACTTTCATTCCTATCTTGAAACGGAAGAAGGAAAGTATGAAAACCACCAGACACTATATCCGGTGCTGACGGAAGATCTGCTCGATGCCTTTGAAAAAGCCGGTTTTATCGGAATTCAAATGTTTGAAAACTTCTATGGTGATTCCTTTGATATCAACACCAGTATGTTTCTGATCATATTAGCTACTAAATAGACACTAGGAGGATTTATGGTTACTGAACGAATCAAGACGTATGCTACCAAGTATTTCAACCGGGAAAGTATTTTTGGCTCCGAAGATGTTATTCCGCTCTGGATCGCCGATATGGATCTACCCGGTTCCCAAGCAATTTCGGATGCTTTGGTCGAGCGGGCAAAGCATAATATCTGGGGCTACACCGCCATTCCGGATGAATATTATCAAGCTTTTATCAACTGGCAACACAGGCGGAACGGGGTCGATTATGCCATCGAAAACTTCAGTTATTCCGACAATGTGGTTCAAGGCATACTATTCGTCCTGGGAGCCTTATTCCAAGAAGGCGACAAAATTGTCGTCCAGCCACCGGTGTATCATCCTTTCTTCAGCACTATTTCTAACAATCATTTGATTCAGGTAAACAGTCCGCTGATCGAAACCGATGGCTATTATGAAATGGATTTCGACAGTTTGGAAATGGAATTGGCTGATGCCAAAGCAATTATTCTGTGTAACCCGCATAACCCGGTGGGACGCAACTGGCGTGAAGATGAATTGCAGCAGCTGGTAGAACTGTGTCTAAGGCATGATGTGATGATCCTAAGCGATGAGATCCACTCAGACCTGATACATAAGGGCAGTTTCACTCCGATGAAAAAATTGAATGACAGCCATGTCATAACCTTCAATTCGACCGGTAAAAGCTTTAACACCGCCGGTCTTCAGGGAGGCTATATTATCTTTCCCGATCAGGCGTTGAAGCAACAGTTTGAAGAATATGCTGCTTGCCATGGTCGTATCGGAGCCAACTGCTTCAATATTATTTCCAATATTGCCGCCTATGATCATTCGGAAGATTGGTTCGAAGACACCTTGAAAGTGATCCAGAACAATATCGATTATGTCACCAGACGACTGCAACAGGAAATCCCGCGGATCAAAGTCAGACCTCCAGAAGCGACTTATCTGATGTGGCTTGATTTTACTGACTATGGTTTGAACGATAAACAATTGCTTGAACGATGCGCTAAAGCCGGCGTCGGTCTTGGCCCCGGCGAATGGTTCGGCCCGGGTGGAGGCGGTCATATGCGACTAAATGTCGCTACACCGAAGGAATTGCTCAAAGAAGCACTCGACCGATTGGCCCGGGAATTTGCTTCATAGCGATAGTGAAAACTCCCTTGAAAAAGGGAGTTTTTTTGGTTATACCTTTTCTTCTGTTGTAAAGGCTCGTAACACATCATGATAAAATCGATATCCCGTTTCCAGATTGTCCCGGGATATTTTTTCGTTGACGGAATGGACCGAATCGAGGTCTGCCTTTGTCATGCGGACCGGAGAAAAACGAAAGATGTGATCGGCCATATCCTGATAGTGTTTGGTATCCGTGCCACCGGCCATTAAATAACTGCTGACGATCGCTTCAGGGAAATGCTTTTCGATCAATTGCTGATATTGCCGGAAGGGTGCTGAATCAGTAGAAGTTGTGGGTGAAGCCTCCTGATGAAGCAGCGTCTCCATTTGATAATCCATCCCTTCCAGTAGTCTTTCGATGTGTTTCATGGTCTCAGCCACGGTATCTCCCGGCAGGATGCGAAGATTTAATGTGACACATGCCTGACCAGGCAAGACATTGGGAGCCGATCCACCGGAAATCATGGTCGGTGTGATGGTGGTACGAATCAAGGCATTGGTAGTGGCAGATTTTTCCAATATCTTTGACAGAACAGGAAACAGTCGATCGATCCGACGGATCAGCCAGCCCGTTTTAGGCATATCCGGGCCGATAGCCTCAAACATCCGCTGGACCGGTTCGATCAGTCTCACCGGCATCGGCTGTTGCTGCAGCCGATTCAAAAAGCGGCTCATCTGATCGATCAGATTGACCCTGGGTGGCATGGAAGAGTGCCCGGCGCCACCTTTTAGACAGATACGCAGATTGGTGCTGCCTTTTTCCGCCACCCCGATCAGCGCGACGGGTTTGGAAAGACCGCTCAAGACACCCGATGTCACCGCACCGCCTTCATCAAAAATAACATGAAAACGTTCTCCTTGTTCCCGAAGTTTGGCTGCCATCAAGCCGGCACCGTGCTCACCCCCGATTTCTTCATCCCGGCCAAAACAGACAATGACTGCTCTCTCGGGTACATAGCCTTCTTCTAATAGGTTCTCCAGCACCTCATGCCACAAAATGACATTCGACTTGTCGTCGATGGCTCCTCTTCCCCAGACTGCATCATCCCGGATCACGCCTGCGAAGGGATCGACGTCCCAGCCATCAGACATTTGAGCCGGCACCACATCATAGTGAGCCAGGATCAAGACGGGCTCATGTTCGGAGGAACCGGGCCAACGTAACATGACATTGTACTCATCTACCAGCTCGACTTCGAGTTGTTGGTACACCTTAGGGTAACTTTGTCGTAAAAATTGTAAAAACGCACGATAACTCGCCCAATCGACCGCCTCATCCTTAGGATACGACACGGTTGGAAACCGAATGGCTTCGGCCAGACGCGACATCATGACGATTCTCCCAGATCGGACTTGGTGATCCAGCCCCGTTTATAGAAGATCAGCGCCGACCAGACGGACAGACCGCCAAGGATGGGGATCAGCACACCCTGGATCGAAGAAAAGTTGAGTTTCAGTCCATAAATAACGATTGCCGCCAACACGATCGATGCCAGCAGTGGGACGACTGCCAACTTGGGTGTTTTGGTGAAGAAGTGAGCCGCCAGTGCGCCAAACAAAGCAGGCAAGATGTTATCAAACGCCGGTTGCAGCGACGGCGCTGTCAGGACCGGTTTGAGGGGCAGCACAAGCAACAGACCAAGAAACACGACTGAGATCGTGACCAGAGAAGACACCGCAACGGCAATCTGTGCAATGACTTCGCCTTCTTCGGTACCGCTTTTGACACCGGCCTGATCCATTGTTACGACTGCTGCCGGAATCTTGAGGTTGGTCAGATTTCCGGTTACAAAAGCCAGATAGGAACCCCCCGGCCCTAAAATCGGTACAAAGGTGAAAAACTCCGCTACGGAAATGGGCAGATAGATCATGACCGCCTGGAACAATCCGTTCAAAAACGGTGTCAGCGGAGGGAAAATGTCAAAATAAATACTAATGGCAAGTGGTGCACTGATCACCAGGAGTAACATGATGATCAGGCTGATGCGACCTAAACGATGAATCGATTGCATGGTTCCTCCTAAAACAGCCATTGGTAGGCGACAGCGAAAATCATGCCCCCGACCATACTAAAGGTGAAGATGAAATCAGTCCAAACGGACCGGGGTCGATGCTGTAGCAGTTTTGTCAAAAGGAAGAAAAGCCCTGCACTGACCAGCAGTGTCAGCAGTCCGATACCGCCCTGAACAATCGGCGGACCGACAAACACACTGAGCATCCCAAAATACAGCGCCGTGATGATCAATTGGAGTTTGGTCTGATCCTTTTTCTTGGCCTGATCTAATCCATGAGAAAACTTCTTCATAAATAAGACAGACATCAGCATGCCCCAGATGATCCCCAGACTCATGATCCATATGCTGTTGGCAAAAACCTGTGGTGAACTGGCGGTTGATAATTGCTCCACTCCCATGGCAGAGGCGCCGATCTTGGCTGTGGTCAATTCATACTGAAATGAACCGATGATCGAAAGCCTCATCCAGGGATACGGCAATCCCATGATGCCCATCATAGCAATCAATGCCACGACGATCGGCAAGGAAGGAGCGACCGAAAAGGTTGCTGCCGTCCGGATCGTCCGACGCAAGGTGTCTGATCCAATGCCAAGAGCCCTGGCCCGTTTCAGTCCATTTCTCAGGTAGATGACGCAGAGTAAAACAACATATGCCACGATCAACCCACTTACGATATAGATAAACGGGCTGTTGGCAACCGTCATATAATCCATATTTCCTCCTACAAAAAATCAGGCACTAAGGCCTGATTTTAGATTCATAATGTTCCACGATGACACCAAAGCCATAGATCAGCCAGGTGGCAAGCAGTCCGACCACGATAAGGATCAGCGCAGTCAATACGCCAAAGATTTTTAGTCCGGCGCTAAAGCCATAGCCGGACAGACCTATCATTTGGATTGCTTGTAACACTGCCAGCACAAGTGCTAAGGGTGAGAATTTTTGAATTTTTTGTCCTACATCAAAGAACATGACGCCCTTCCTCTTGAATGAACGTACCATTTCGCAGATCAGCAAAGGCTTGGTTCAGTTCCTGTTGCGTGTTCATAACGATCGGACCGCCCCAGGCAATCGGCTCTTTCAGGGGAATACCTCCCAGAACGATCACATGAGCCGGACCGGAAAACTGAAATGACATCTGTTCACCGGATTCGGTAACTGCGCCACTGGCCATGGAATACTTCTTCCCAGCAAACTCGACTTCACCTTCTAAGACAAAGAAATAAATATTGTAGTCAGGATCGGTCTCGAAACTGACATTGGCTATTCCCAGCGACTCAAAATGATAAATGAAAGGTTCGGTGTCTTCTTCGACCAGCGGTCCGACTGTGCCTTTGTAATTTCCGGCCAGGACCTTGATCTTCAAATTGTCTTC